>CAZHWD010000001.1:0-2597 GCA_964536335.1 uncultured Eudoraea sp.
TAACTAAAATTTCGCCTACCTTCCTTCGTTTTGGAATAAAGTCAGTTTTCATAGGACATCTTTTATGGCTTTATTCATATCATCATAAATCCGAAAAACATTGATGAGCTGAGTGGCTTTTAAAATATCAAGGCACAGCTCGTCTAAGTGCACTAATTTTAATGCGCCGCCTCTTAGCTTCAGCTCATTGTGCATCTGAAACAAAAGCTCAAGGCCCTCACTGTCTAAAAAGGATATTTTGGTAAAATCTATAATGATCTCGTTTTTTTGTTGATCCAGGTAATCTTTAAAAGCAGCTTCGACTTCTTCACGATTCTGATAAGTGAGGGACTTGTTAATATTAAGGATCTTCTTTCCATTAATCTTTCCAGTGCCCAAATTTGATGATGCCAACCCAATAATTTTGTCCGTCATTGTTATCCTTTTTACTGATTTAAGATTGTTTCAATTTCCCCATTGTGGCCTAATCCGGAATTTCATCCGCGATTACACAAAGATATTTTATTCTTTGCCAATATAATATTCCTCTTGGGGCAATGTGATTACAAAATGAGTTCCTTTTCCAGATTCACTATCGACCTCAATTTCTCCACCGTGAAGTTGGATGATCTCCTGAGTTATTGAAAGACCTAATCCACTACCAGGCGCCTCTCTCACGCGAGGATCTTCGGATCGATATGCCTTATCGAAAATGCGGGGAAGATCTTCTTGGGATATACCATATCCCGTATCGCTCACATCAATGATGATGGAACCATTCTGATTGAAAAGTGAAAACACGACCTTACCGTTTTCGGGCGTATACTTGACAGCATTGTTGAGAATATTGATAATGGCTACTTTCAACAGCTCTTTGTCACCCACCAGAGACGGTGTATTTTCCGAAACGTTTTTTTCAAGGAATATATTTTTGTTATTAGCGGCTGTTTCAATAGCCGCTAAGGAATCCTTTAATAACAAGTCAGTTTTTACAAGTGCTTTGCTAATTGACAGATTACCCATTTCCATCCGTGATATGCTCAGCAGATTTTGGACGAGAGACGCCAATCGATCCGCTTCTATGTTAATGATATTATAAAACTCTTTTTGGGTCTCGCCCTCATTGACTTCGCCATCCATTAACATTTCGCTATACGATTTAATACTTGTTAGGGGCGTTTTAAACTCATGCGATAGATGAGCAATAAAGTCCTTACGCGCTTCTTCCGCCATCTTTTCATTTGTTATCTTTCTGATGATTATCATTTTGCCCACCAGACCATTTTTAATATCCTTAAGTTCGGAAACAGAAAAATTAAATGTATCTCCTGGGGCAGATTTTGGGAAATTCGTTTCAATAGAATTTCCGATTTTATATCCCATCCCATTTTCCTGCAGTGAAATAAACACCCGGAGTTCGTCATTCTCCAGGATTTCTTCTAATGGACACCCAATTGATGCAGACCGATCTCTATTTAACAATTTCAACATGTATTCATTCATATGACTGACATTGTTGTGAATATCAGCGATAATTATGCCGAGATTGATCGAATCTAGAATAGTTGCTATTTGCTTTTTTTCAAAAGAAGTGACACCGAGCTTGGACGCCAATTCCATGTTATCTGCTTCTATCTTAGTGAGCTTATCTTTAATTTGATCGATATTTTCTCCAAAATCTTTTACCATACAAATAACACTATCGTTGCCCCCCGGTGGAGGGTTCAGCATGTCTGACTCTTTGCAGATATTTTGAATATCTTGATTGAGGATTTTTAGCGGGCGCAATGTAAGCCTTACCCCATAGTAGAAAAAGAGCATAACAGCGAAAATAAAAAGAGCGACGATTGTTAAAAATCGGATGCGATCAAACGAGAAAAATGAAACATGCGGAAGCTTATAGCCAAGTCGCACAGTGCCAGTTTTTTGTCCCTTTTCAAAGATGGGTTTTGCAAATTCATAAAATGTGCTCTTTGTTCCATTCAATTGAAAGCTTTGCTTGCTCAATCCCATTGCCTGTAGGGAAGCCGCTTGAACATCATGTGGGATGTTGGAAGTTAAATCATTGGGCGCCAAGGAGACAAATGGTTGTTGTGACTGATCATGTATAAAACAATAAACGAATCCTTCATATGATGTGTATTCGGTGAGGGTTCTTAGAAAAAAATCTTGTTTTTCTCCCTTGAAATCTTCTGTTGGGTGGAGCGCAATGAGGCTGGCTAGGTAACTACCCCGATCCAACAAATCTTGGATTTTATATTCTTTTTCTTGTTGGATCAGAATGAGTCCAAAAATAGCAATACCTGCCAAGACAAATGCGATAAGGACAATGCCCAACCGGGGTATTTTCATGGCGTGTGATGCCTTTCTACTAAATGAGATCGTCTCTTAAAAATTTTTTCAATCTTTAGTGAATATTTCCTTCCTCATCAACGGGTTATGGCTCATAGTCCCGAATAGACTTGGATTTGATTATTAATGGCCATTAGAGGAAGAACCCCAAAAAGAACCAATAAGCGAATCGATTAAAAATTCTTAAACAAAAAAGAGACTTAGTTTCTTCTCCCGGAATAAATATCGGATAAAAAAATGAAAACTTTAAGGATAAGAAAAAAACT
>CAZHWD010000002.1:0-176904 GCA_964536335.1 uncultured Eudoraea sp.
ATCCGGGTGGCCATGGCGACGGGGTCCACCCCTTTCCATACCGAACAGGGAAGTTAAGCCCGTCTGCGCCGATGGTACTGCCGTAACTGGTGGGAGAGTAGGCCGCCGCCTTCTTTAAAAGCACTTATCATTTACTTGATAGGTGCTTTTTTTTGACCTACTTGAAAGGATCTGACACAAATAAACTGAAATTAATGGATTTGGTTATCTAACAACATAAAAATCATTCGAGTCCCATACTTTTTTTAGTAATTGTTTTCAGTTATATTTATAAGGATAACCTTAATATCTATGAATAACAATCCTCAAGATAAGAAATTCAAAGAATGGCTGGATATTCTTCAACAAGAGAGCTGGCAATTAGAATTGATTATTTCCGGTTTTGCCATCTATGGACTGTTTATGATTATAGAACCTATTGAATTAGCCGGTCTTGAAGCTCAGAACGAGCAGAATATGTATAGGATCTTTCTAATTCAAGGCCTATTAATATCCTGGTATATAATCACAATAAATCTTATTGCTCATGTAATTCTACGCGGATTATGGATTGGGGCCATAGGTCTTCGATACGTATCTGGGGATATTGAATATGATATATTAAAATACAGCCCAAAATTTACTAAACACCTAATAAAAAGAGTTGGTTCTTTTGATAATTATGTCGCTACACTTGAAAAATATTGCAGTGTTATTTTTTCAATAACCTTTTTGCTGGTATTTTATTTAATAGGATTATTGGCAATAGGACTTATTTTTACACTTTTAGGTCTCCTTGTGGCTAAAGAAGAAACACCGGATTGGGTACGTTATTGGATAGCAATACCTGTAATTGTTTTGACTGCCATTGGCGCGATCCTTACTTTTATTGACTTTGTGACTCAAGGTTGGCTTAAAAAGAAGAAATGGACTACCTCCTTTTACTATCCCGTCTATTGGTTATTTAAATATATTACCTTTTCATTCCTTTATCGCCCAATGGTTTATAATTTCTTGGATAATAAGTTTGGGAAACGGTTAAGTTTAATTCTTATCCCACTTATTGTAATTATATCTATACTTGCAGCTACTCAGTTTAGTACATCAAACTATCTTGAAAAGGAGATGGATTCATCTTCTTTCGCAGCTAGTACCAAAAATTATAATGATCTCATCAGTCTGAACAATTCTTTTGCAGACCGCGCCACTATTCCTTCCAAAGTTATTCAAACATCATTCCTAAATGTTTTTGTGATTTATGGTCGGTCTATTGAAGATGATGTATTTTTTTTTAATAAGGATCTGAAACCCGAGGAAGACAGACGAGGAATTTATTCGCCTGTATTTTCGGAAGGTACCATTCCATGGTCCGAGGGCGGAAAACAAGTACAAGAGTACATGGAAGAAATTGAAGATATGTACACACTTAGTGTGGACAGTATTCAATTTAAACCCAAATTTGTGGTTACCACAAATTTCCAAAATCAACTGGGATTTGAAACAATTGTTGATATCAGATCAGTTCCACAGGGAAAGCACATTCTTAATGTTTCCAGGAAAGACCATAAGAATGACAGTATATATTTGAGAAAAATAATTGAAATTCCATTTTGGTATTATCCCAATTAGTGTAAGGTTTAGTAATTAATGAAACTAAATTATCACAAAGAAGAAAGGCTAAATGCTATATCCCATAGTATTGGGATCTTACTTGGTATAATTGGATTCTATTTACTTTTAAAGTTTGATACCCAAAAAACCGAGTATTCAACCATTTCCTTAGTTGTTTATAGTATCTCAATAATCCTATTGTTTCTGGCATCAACACTTTACCATTATGTTTCTACCCAATCAGTAAAGTTAAATCTCAGGGTTTTGGATCACATATGTATCTATTATTTAATAGCAGGTACTTATACTCCGGTAGCCCTTATAACTTTGGAGGAAGGGAATGGATGGTTAATTTTTTATACCGTTTGGGGGATTGCTATAGTAGGTACGATACTCAAACTATTTTTTACAGGAAAATTTGAGGTATTATCTCTAATATTATATCTAATTATGGGTTGGTTGATAGTTTTTGACCTTCAAAACCTACTTACAAAAACTTCCAAAACCGGCCTCTATTTACTTATGCTGGGAGGGTTTTTTTATACAATAGGAATTTTTTTCTATGCTTTTAAACGAATACCGTATAACCATCTCATTTGGCATTTCTTAGTATTAGGTGGTGCCATAAGTCATTGGCTGTATATCGCCTTTGCAGTAGTCTAGAGAAAATATGCTATCGCTGTTCCAAGTACAATGGCCGTTAACTTTCTAATATTGAATGTGTGACCTTCCGAGCTTTCAAAAAGGATAACAGTAGAAATATGAAGAAACACACCAATAACTAATGCTGTAATTGGAGCGCTATAATCTGAGATAAAATCGAACTTTGAGGCCGCATAACTTCCCAGTGGTGTCATTATGGAAAAAAATACCATAAACAATGCCCCATATAAAATATTAATTTTGGAACCCACTAGAAAGATACTTAGAATAAAGGCTATTGGTACTTTGTGTACCAAAATGCCATATATTATATCATTGTTCTGGTTAATAGGGATACCTTCTAAGAATGCATGAATACAAAGACTTATAAAAAGTAACCAGGGAAAATTACTTTGTTCGCTATTAAGATGTACATGACCATGTTCCGCACCTTTAGAAAAGAACTCTAAAAATATCTGAAGGAGAATCCCAAGCATAATAAATATCCCAATTACCTTAGGATCAGCTTGTTTGTAGACTTCCGGCAGAAGTTCAAAAAGTGTAAGCGCTAATAAAAATGATCCGCTGAATGCCAGTAACAAGCGAAGGCCTTCTTTCTTTTTAGGTTTGAATAGGACAACAATACCAAAACTTAAAAGAACAGCAATTATCAGTAAAATATAAGTCATGTTTAATTTAAATGGTATTAGGCTTACTGAAAAACGATGTGGATAAAATTAATGTATTTTTGTGGCATTCTTTAAATGTACTATGGGTAATAATTTTAAAATGGTTGCCAAGACCATGTTTGGTTTTGAGGAAATACTATCAAAGGAATTGCGTAACCTGGGAGCTGTATGTGTTGTTGAAGGGGTAAGGATGGTTTCTTTTGAAGGTGATACTGGTTTTATGTATAAAGCCAATTTATGCCTCCGTACGGCTATAAAGATATTAAAGCCTATTCATTCATTCTATGTGAAAGATGAGACAGACCTTTATAAGAAGATATATGAGATGGAATGGTCCAAATACCTAAACCCGGAAATAACTTTTGCCATAGATGCAACGGTTAATTCGGAAAAATTTACGCATTCACTTTATGTCTCTCAGAAAACAAAGGATGCCATTGTAGATAAATTTCGTAATACTGTTGGTAAGCGACCTAATGTGGATATTAAGTTTCCGGAATTACGTATAAATATACACATCCAAATGAACCAGTGTAATGTTTCCCTTGATGCTTCAGGTCGATCATTACATCAAAGAGGTTACAGAACAGCCACTAACATTGCTCCAATCAATGAAGTTTTGGCAGCAGGACTTCTTCTTTTAAGCGGATGGGACGGGCAGTCACATTTTTTAGATCCGATGTGTGGCAGTGGGACATTCTTAACAGAAGCGGCGATGATCGCATGCAATATACCGGCAAATATAAATCGCAAGGAATTTGCATTTGAAAAATGGCAGGATTTTGATCCTGAACTTTATGAGAAAATAGTTGAAAGTAGCCTTAATAAAACAAGGGAGTTTCATTATAAAATTACTGGTTATGATAAGGCACCTTCGGCAGTACAAAAAGCAATTGATAATGTAGAGAATGCCAATCTCTCTGAATATATTTCTGTTGAACGTAAAAATTTCTTTGAATCGGAAAAATTCACAGAAAACCATTTACATATAGTGTTTAATCCACCTTATGGAGAGCGGCTAAATATTGAAATGGAAGAATTTTATGGAAATATTGGGGATACTTTGAAACAAAATTATCCCGGAACGGATGCGTGGTTCATTACATCTAACCTTGAAGCTTTAAAATTTGTTGGGCTTCGTCCTTCACGAAAAATAAAAGTATTTAACAGTCATTTGGAATCTCGCCTGGTAAAGTATGTAATGTACAAGGGTAGTAAAAAAGCTAAATACAACAATCAGGTCAAGTAAATAATTCCTTAGTTTAAAGCTTTATTGTTTAAGAATTTTGGTTCAAAAGAGACAAGGAAAAATTGAACTATTCTTCCGGAGGGCTTTCCTTCTTCTTTTTATTCACCTTTTTTCTATATAATGGGATGAAATAAGAAATAGTATAATTATATCCTACACCAAATTTACTATTATCATTTACCTTATTGAAACCGGGAATCCATAAGTTTGGGAAGAAATCAGCTTCTTTATTTGTAAATAAATAAGAGAGTCTAACGCTGGCGCCAAGATATAAATTTGCAAATAGTTCAACTTTAATGCCTAAAAGAAGCTCTAACCAGGTAGCATTTAAACCGCTGAATTCTTCAGACGAACCAGAACCAGGAGCAAAATTATTGGGATTCCAATACCTATTGCTATCATAAATTGTATAATTATTTAATGTCTGGCTAAAGGAGCTACCCGCATATCTAGCCCCAAAAATAATGGCATTAGTCATCCCGTACCAATTCTCATATGTATTAAAATCAACTCCAAGTTTTACATAACTTCCGGAAGTAGTATAGTTATACAACTCAACTCTATCAATGTCATCTACATTTTCAAGAGCTTCAGTACTGGTTTTTTTTTCATTACCGAATTCCGCGGCAATGTAAAGTTTTTTGGTAATACGAAAGTCCGCTACGAATTCCAGGCCCGAATAATCACTATCAAAAAGTGATCTGATCGGTTTACTTAAATCAACCCCAACACGCAATCCATAACGTTGGCCAAAACTTGTTGAATCCCGGGAACCTATTTGGATAGAATCCGTCTGCGCTTCGCTTAAAAAGAAGCCCAAAAGGAAAAAGAAACTAATGAAATATCTTAACATGGGCACTGTCTTGCTGTTGTATTAAAGGCGAAACTATTTCAATGTTTTGGATCCAGTTTTCACTGTCTGAAGTAAGTAGTTCACCTAAGTCATCATAATTTGCAATAAAACCACAGGCCCTCGAAATAAAAATCTCCAGTGTACTATAGTCAAAAGTGAGTGTATCATTGTTACCAGTTTCCAAGTCATCTTCATCAGCTGAATCAGAAATCAATATAAACCCAGTGTTGGCTTCATTTATTCTTAAAGGTAGGGCAATTGAGTCTAAAGATGTTCTATCGGTAAATGTGTTAACCGTGGAGGATTGCCCTAAACCAATAACTCTTAAACTGGGTACGGCTTTCAATTCACTCGGATTTTCATTATCATAAAATCGAATGATCATTAAAGGCGTATCGCCATCCACGCAGATATCGTCTTTTTCACAGGCAATAAAGGAAATAATGACTATTAGAACCAGTAGTAGAACCCTTATTTTTTCCATACCTAGTTAGCAAATTTATTAAGCATATCAGACTTTCTTTATCAGTGGATCCGTTTTTCCAAAAGTACAACATTTTCTACGTGATGTGTTTGTGGAAACATGTCTACCGGCTGTATTTTTTTTATTTCATATGCTTCTTTCATAAGTTCCAGATCACGTGCCTGTGTGGCACTATTACAACTAACATAAACAATTTTAAATGGCGCAATTTCAATAATTTGCTTGACCACATCTTTATGCATTCCATCTCTTGGCGGATCTGTTATTATTAGGTCCGGTCTTTCGTTTAAGGCCACAAACTCATCATTAAATATGTTCTTCATATCTCCCGAGAAAAAAGTTACATTGTTAATGTTATTCTCCTGAGCATTTGCTTTGGCAGCTATGATGGCTTCTGGTATCGCCTCAATTCCTACCACTTTTTTAGCTTCCGCAGCAATGAATTGAGCTATAGTACCTATTCCGGTATAAAGGTCATAAACCAGCTCCGTTTTATTTAAACCTGCCAATTCTCTGACCACTTTATAAAGTTCGTGGGCTTGTTGAGAATTGGTCTGATAAAACGACTTTGCATTGATCTTAAATTTAAGACCTTCCATTTGTTCGTAGATAAAATCTTTGCCGTAATGGCAGTAAATTTCCTGATCATAAATTGTGTCATTACCCTTGCGGTTAATGACGTATAATAAAGAGTTAATTTGTGGAAATTTATTTTTCAGGTGATTTAACAATCCGTTTCGTTTGTTCTCATCATCATCATAGAATTGGATTAGTACCATGATTTCCTTTGTAGACGACGTTCTTATCATAAGTGTTCGTAAAAGCCCCTTATGATTCCTAGGATTAAAAAAGCTAAGTTCATTCGCCTGAGCATAATTCTTTATTTCCAGGCGGATGTCATTGGAAGGATCTGATTGTAGATGGCATTTTTTGATATCCAGTATCTTATCCCACATTCCCGGGATATGAAATCCAATGGCATTTTTATCTATTATTTCACTTTTGGAATTGATCTCTTCCTGCGTTAGCCACCTGCTGTCAGAAAATGAAAATTCCATTTTATTACGGTAAAAATACTTTTGTTCAGACCCAATTATTGGTGAAATTTCTGGAATTTCCAGATGGCCTATTCGCTTTAAATTGTTTTCAACTTCTTTTTGTTTGTAAAACAACTGGTGCTGGTAATCCATATGTTGCCATTTACATCCTCCACAAACCCCAAAATGTTCACATACGGGTTCTGTGCGTTTATTGGACAAGGCATGAAATTTTGTGGCAATACCTTCAAAATAAGCCTTTCTTTTTTTTGTCGTTTGAACATCCACAACATCACCGGGCACAGCATTGGAGATAAATATAACTCTGCCATCTGGTGCTTTACCGATGGTTTTTCCTTTGGCACCTGCATCTATGACGGCTACATTCTCAAAAATTTGCCTGGTTCTGCTTTTTCTCATGCGGCTAAAATACTATTTACAGCGAATCTTTAATCTTATCTTTAAGAGGAATTGGATAAAAAAAGTCAAAAATAATTGAACCTTTTCCAAATTAATCGGTCTCTATTGTTAGAAAGGATATGGGAAACGCTAAAAAAATATTCGAAGGATTGTTGGTTTTACAATATCGATCAGGGAATAAGAAAGCATTTTCCTTATTAGTAAAGCGATATAATTCAAAAATGTGTAACCACGCCTATTGGTTCACTTATGATAAAGACATAGCTAAAGATATTGTACAGGACAGCTGGGGAATAATTATCAAAAAGCTACCCTACTTAAATAAACCAAACAGTTTTGGTAGTTGGGCGATGCAGATAGTTACCAGAAAATCTATTGATTATTTAAACAAAAATCATAGAGATAGAGAAAAATTACAGGATTACTATAACCAAACGAAAGTAAATAATGAGTTAGACCATAAAGAATCTGATCTTATAAAAGTTTATGAAGCTATTAAAGGGTTGCCTCAAGATCAGCAAGTTGTTCTTCGGTTGTTTTATTTGGAAGAGTATTCGCTTAAGGAAATCAGTGAGATTTTAGACAAATCAGAAGGGACGGTAAAATCAAGATTATACCATGCCCGTGAAAAATTAAAAACAATTTTAAAAAATGGAAATCATGAATAAGAAGACAGAAAAAATAGACGAACTAATCAAAGAGTCCTTATCTAAAGAAGAAGCTGCTTTTTACGATGAGTTGGAAGAACAAAATCTGATAGGGAAAATTGGGGAAGTTTATAGAGGAAAATTAGGATGGTTAGCAGCCATAATGAATGTAGTTCACTTGCTAATGTTCATGGCATTCGTTTATTGTATAGTCCAGTTTTTTAATACAGACAACACTAATGAGCTTATAAAATGGGCATCTGCTGGTTTTTTGAGTATGATTGCTATGGGAATGCTTAAGTTATTTGTTTGGATGCAAATGGATAAGAATGATATTCTTCGGGAACTCAAACGATTAGAACTACAAATAGCAACCCTTAGCAGGATGGATAAATAAGGAAAGGAGACAAATTGGCCTATTTCATAAATAGCGCCATTATTTGTAATTTAGCGCCTCCGCATAGGATGATTTCTCTCCCAAAGAAGGAATAGCAAAAGTTTTATCTAAATTGTCAGGAAAATGTCAGTATTAGAAAAAATATCTTCACAAAATGCTATAGCATTGGAAGCAAAATACGGAGCACAAAATTATCATCCGTTACCGGTGGTATTAAACAGGGGTGAAGGAGTTTATGTATGGGATGTAGAAGGTAAGAAATATTATGATTTTTTATCGGCATTCTCAGCTGTAAATCAAGGGCATTGTCATCCACATATTATTTCTGCCCTAAAAGAACAAGCTGAAAAATTAACTCTTACTTCCAGAGCATTTCATAATGATATGCTTGGTAAATATGAAAAATACATTACCGAATATTTTGGTTTTGACCGTGTATTGCCAATGAATACAGGAGCTGAAGCGGTAGAAACTGCAATGAAACTTGCCAGAAAGTGGGGGTATGAGAAAAAAGGGATTCATGCGAATCAGGCAAAAATAATTGTTTGTCAAAATAATTTTCATGGTCGAACTATTTCCATTATTTCTGCCTCCAATGATCCAATAGCAACAGAGAATTTTGGTCCGTTTACACCCGGGATTTTCTCAATCAGATATAATGATATAAATGCACTAGGGGAGGCTTTGGAGGACAAAAATGTTGCTGCATTTATGGTTGAACCTATACAAGGAGAAGCTGGTGTTTATGTGCCAGAGGACGACTACTTAAAGGAAGCACATAATTTATGCAAGCAAAAGAATGTTTTATTCGTTGCGGATGAAGTGCAGACTGGTATAGCCAGAACCGGCCGATTATTGGCTTCTTGTGGTAATTGTTCCTGTACAGATAAGTTATGCAATGGAGCCCCGGAAGTGAAACCTGATATTTTGATTTTAGGAAAAGCCTTGTCCGGAGGTGTTTTCCCGGTATCAGCTGTTCTAGCTAATAATGATATAATGGATGTCATCAGACCCGGGAATCATGGTTCTACTTTTGGAGGAAATCCTTTGGCCTGCGCAGTTGCCATTGCGGCTTTGGAAGTCGTCAAAAAAGAAAATCTGGCTGATAATGCCTACTACCTTGGAAAGTTATTTCGGTCCGAAATGAGAAAATTAATAGAAAAAAGCGCCCTTGTGAAACTGGTACGAGGCAAAGGACTTTTAAATGCCATTGTCATCAATGATACAGAAGACAGCTCTACCGCCTGGGAATTATGTTTAGCATTGAAAGAAAACGGATTACTCGCAAAGCCTACCCATGGAAATATCATTCGTTTTGCACCACCATTGATCATAACTGAAGATCAACTCTTAGACTGCGTTTCTATTATTGCTAAAACTATATTAGCTTTCGAGAAAAAAGCGCTTAATAATTAGATTTATTATTGTTTAGAAAATAAAAAACCCTGATAAATTTATCAGGGTTTTTATAATCTGTGTTCTTCTTAAGAACGAATTTCTTTGATCCTGGCTTTTTTACCTGTAAGACCTCTAAAGTAAAAAATACGAGCTCTGCGTACTTTACCTTTTTTGTTAATTTCAACTTTCTGTAAAGCCGGCATGTTTACTGGAAATATTCTTTCAACTCCAACTGTACCGGACATTTTACGAATTGTAAATGTTTCCGTTGCACCAGTTCCTCTTCTTTGTATTACTACACCCTTAAAAAACTGGGTACGTGTTTTTTCACCTTCCTTTATTTCGTAGTAAACCGTAATCGTATCACCCGGAGTGAATTGTGGAAATTCTTTTTTTGGAACAAATTCGTTTTCAACAAATGTTATTAAGGATTCCATTGATTATTATTTTAATTAAGGCAAAACCAACATTCACGGATTTCGTCAGAGGTTGATTTCAAATCGACTGCAAAAATAGTCTTTAAATTATTACTTACAAGATATTTTTCGCAATTTTTATGCGTAACGACAAGTTTTACTCTTCCAATAAATCAGGTCTGTTCTTTATAGTTCTTTTCATTGCCTGGTCTTCTCGCCATTTTTCAATTTCTGGAAAGTTGCCGCTTAATAAAATATCAGGAACTTTCAGGCCTTTATATTCTCTGGGTCTGGTATATACAGGCGGGGCCAATAAATCGTCCTGAAAAGTATCAGTTAGGGCAGAGGTTTCATCATTAAGTACCCCAGGAAGTAAACGAATAACCGAATCACATAGTACAGCGGCCCCTAATTCACCCCCCGATAATACATAATCTCCAATAGAAATTTCCCTCGTGATTAAAGTTTCTCTTACTCTATGGTCAACTCCTTTGTAATGACCACAGAGAATAATGATGTTTTCCAATAAAGACAGACTATTTGAGGCCTTCTGATTGAGCGTCTCGCCATCAGGGGTCATATAAATAATCTCATCGTAATGACGCTCTTTTTTCAGAGCACTTATACATTTATCTATAGGTTCAATCATTAAAACCATACCTGCCCCACCTCCAAATTGGTAATCATCCACTTGATTATAGCTTTTGTCTGTATAATCCCTTAAGTTATGTAGGTGTATTTCTACCAGTTTCTTTTCTATTGCACGCTTCAAAATAGAGGCCTCAAAAGGGCTTTTTAATAATTCTGGTAAGACAGTAATAATATCTATTCGCATAAGAGTTATTCTTGTTCTATTTTAATAAACCTAGTTAGCTTCCCAAAAATAATAAAGAGAGGAAGTGTTTTTTTTCCAACCCAGGCGTTCATATATCTTTTGAGCAGGGTTGTTTATTGCAGTTTCCAGCGCCAGTCCTTTATATTCTAACATTATGCAATAATCTTTGGCGCTGTTTAATAATACTTCGCCAATACCTTTTTTTCGAAATTCATTATATACAAACAGATCATTTAGAATAAATATAGGTTTAAGGTTTACGGTGGAAAAAGAAGAATATAATTGGGTAAAACCTGCTGGAGAACCCTTATAAAATGCTATAAAGATCGTAGAATCCTTATTCTTTATTCTGGCTTCCAAAAATATTTGGGCCCCCTGTTCATCTGAATTCTGGTCGTAGAATATTCTGTATTTATCTAAAAGTGGTATCAATATTGGGATATGTTCAACTTTCGCCTGAATAATATTGATCATGATGTATTATGCTAAAAAAAGCTCCCTTTAGGAGCTTTTTTTTTATTTTGATTTTTTGTATTTATTTATTTCGTCCTGGAGTTGCCTGCTTATTCTTTGTTCTCTTTCCAATGCCCTGCGCCTGTGGTCCTCGTATTCAGTTTCCAACTCGCTTAAATTGCTTTTTGCCACATGAGTCAGGATATTGCTTCTTCTAAACTTATAAACAAACAAAAAGAATAACAGAAGTAAGCCAATTATTACGGTCCAAAGAATGACATTATAAGTAGCCTTGGAAACCTGAGCACCTAATAAGGACATACTGTCTTTCTCATTGCTTACGGTTGTAAGGCTATCAGTGGTTTCCTTTAATTTACTATTAAGTGAACTAATAGTGGCTTCGTGGTTACTTATAGTGCTTTTTAGTTCAATTGCCTTTTTATTTGAGGCATTTACAGAATCAAGAACATTTTTCTTGAGTTTATCGAGGTTGATAATTCGAACCACCTCATATCTTTTTCCTTCGGCTCTATAGTTGCCAGATTTTTTGTATAAATATTCAAATTGACTTTCTAAAGAACCACTATCTAAAGACAATTCTTCCTGCTGAGCACTCTGTTGTGCAAATTGTAGGTTACATGTCAAGAAGGCGATTACAATATAAAATTTGCTAAAACCTTTCATTAAAATAATTCTAAGTATTAATATTTGATTTAGAGAAGTAACGAAAGTACTCTAATATTATTAATTAATAAAAAAAATTCGACTATCAATAAATTATTTCTGAAAATTCTGACAGCTGTGAAAACTGTTGAAAAAGCCCATTAATAATACGTAAATCGTCTTACTTTTGCTATATATTTTGCTAATCTGATTACCTGATGTGAATACCCAAACTCATTATCGTACCAAACATATAGCACAATATTTTTACCATCACCTGATACTATTGTTGCGTTGCTGTCATAAATAGAAGGTGCGGCTGTGCCAACAATATCTGTTGAAACCAACTCATTACTTAGTGAATATTTAATTTGTTCCACCAAATCACCTTCCAAAGCATACTTTTTTATTATGGTATTTAAGGCATCTTCTGATGTTCTATTTTTAATCTCCAGATTGAGTATAGCCAATGAACCATTCGGAACAGGCACTCTTATTGCATTTGATGTTAGTTTACCTTTCAGTGATGGTAATGCTTTTTCCACTGCATTTCCTGCCCCTGTTTCTGTTATAACCATGTTTAGCGCAGCTGCTCTTCCCCTTCTGTATTTACCGTGTAAATTATCTACCAAGTTTTGATCGTTAGTATAGGCATGGATGGTTTCCAAATGTCCTTTTTTTATCCCCAGTGAATCATCAACAACCTTCAATATTGGTGTAATGGCATTAGTTGTGCATGAGGCGGCAGAATATATGTCAATAGTGTCCGGATCAAAATCATATTGATTAACACCATGTACAATATTTGGTATTTCTTTACCTGGGGCGGTCAGAAGAACTTTGCCGACCCCTGATGCTTTCAAATGCCTTTCCAATGATTTTTTATCCCTGAAGGCCCCCGAATTATCAATAATCAGAGCATTATTAATTCCGTATTTTGTATAGTCTATTTTTTCAGGATTATCAGAATTAATAATATGCACCGTGGTACCATTAATAACTAATGCTTTCTTAACTATATCATAATCCACGGTTCCCGTGAATTGACCATGAACAGAATCTGTTTTCAACAACGTGGCCCTTTTCTCCAGAATTTCCTCAGTTAGTTCTCCCCTGGTTACTATAGCCCTAAGCCTTAACTGATTGCCTTTGCCTGTTTTGGCCATTAGCTCTCTCGCTATTAGCCTTCCAATTCTGCCAAAACCGTATAGCACTACATCCTTAGGCTTAATTTCTTTGGAATTATTGGCATCTTTTAATTTATAAAGAATAAAAGTTTTAACGTCGTGATAATTGTTATTATCCGAATGGTACTCGTAGGTAAGCTTGCCTATATCTATCTTGGATGGGGGCAAATTAATGTCATTAATAGCACGCAATAATTCAACTGAATCAAAGATGGAAATCGGTTTTTGCACAAATTCCCCTGCGTATTCGTGAAGGTTTATTATATCACTGACGTTTTTATCAATCACTTGATTCTTAAAAAGAACCACTTCTATAGCTTTATCATACCATAGATCACTAATAATTTTGATGAATTCCGTTGTGGCTTTTCTTCTATCGGCCTGAAAAGCAAGTTCTTTTTCATAAGATTTGATTGGGCTCATCTATGTTCTGCTATTTTATTTAAGGGCAAAATTATTGAATTCTAATGGGATCACATAAGGAAAAGATAAATAAAAAAGCACTCCAAACAGAGCGCTTTTTATAGAGTTAAAAGAAACTTCTCTACTGAAAAACTATTCGTTCTTTCTCCCCATTTTTATCGATAAGCGTTATTACCGTTTTTTCATATCTTGAGATAGCGTCAAAGATATTTTTTGCTTCATAAATATCATTTACTTTTTCATCATCAATTTTCAAAATCACTTTCCCATTTAACCCATATCCCCTGTAGGTCTCCGGTACCCCGATAATTTTTACACCAGAATTTGTATTGAAGGTTTCTTTGTCTTTCTCTGACAGGTTTTGAACCGTGAGCCCCATAACTGGAACAAGAATGGATTGCCTTTCCTTTAGTTCTACGGGTATAATAATATCTTCTCCTTTTCGATCAATTGTAACTTTAATTCTATCTCCAGGTCTTTTGGTAGATACATATCCTGTTAAATCTGCAAATTTCCGCACTTTAATATTATCTACCATCTTTATAATATCTCCTGACCTTAAATTAGCGTCATCTGCTCCTGAGTCCTCTTCTACACCTTCAATATATACGCCGTCAATTTCATTTATACCATTATTCACGGCATAGGGAGAACCTAGTCGTGGACTACTTATACCAAGTATTCCTTTCTGAACGTTTCCATATTCCATTATATCTTCGACTACCTTTTTGGCAATATTGCTAGGTACTGCAAAGGAGTAACCGACATAGGAACCAGTTTCTGAGGTTATCGCAGTGTTAATACCTATTAGATCGCCATTTGTATTAACTAATGCACCTCCGCTATTGCCCGGATTAACGGCAGCATCTGTTTGGATAAAGGATTGATCTCCTCTCGCTTTGGCACTAACTATACCTGCGGTAACAGTTGATGTTAGATTAAATGGATTGCCAACAGCTAACACCCATTGTCCAATTTTAGCTTCATCAGAATCACCAAAAGCAAGATAGGGGAGGTTCTCATCCACATCAATTTTAAGTAATGCAATATCGGTATTAGGATCAGAGCCGATAATTTCCGCCTCATATGTCTTATTATTGTTTAACGTAATTCTTATCTCATTAGCCTTGGCAATCACATGATTATTAGTTACAATATACCCATCCGGGGAAATAATAACCCCAGAACCGGTGCCAACCTGTGGAATTTGTCGACTTTCAGAGCCATAGAAAAAATCTAATAGGCTTCCCGGACTGCTATTTAATGTAAGGTTTTTAACATGCACAACTGCGTTAACGGTATTTTCTGCAGCAATGGTAAAATCAACTTCATTAATGCCATTTCCTTTATAAGATGCTGGTCTGTTACTAGTAGTTAGTAATGGCATTTCCGTATTGTCCGTAACTACCGCATAATTTATTTTGTCAAAAAACATCTTATAAGAAATCAGGGTAATTGCTCCAGCGAGAAGGGCAACTATTAATAAGCTTCCAAATCTTTTCATAAATAAATAGTCTTTTAGATTCACAGGTAAAAATACTTGATTTTATAATCTAACTATTTCCATTTAACGACTTTTTAACTCATAAAATTGCTTAAATAAAGTCATATCTTTGCTACTTGAATTAGCCATGACAATTACATTTTATAAATATCAGGGAACAGGCAACGATTTTATCATGATTGACAATCGGACCGGAGAGTTTTCAAAAGCCGATAACAAATTAGTTTCGTTTCTCTGTGACAGACGCTTCGGTGTTGGTGCAGATGGATTAATCTTGTTGGAAGAAGATAATTCATCGGATTTTAAGATGATATATTATAATTCTGATGGAAATCCCGGGAGTATGTGTGGTAATGGTGGAAGATGTATTGTAGCCTTTGCCCAATATCTTGGAATTGTTGAGCAAAATGCGGAATTTAATGCCGTAGATGGGTTACACCAAGCCTCTATTAATAATGGAGTTATTAGTTTACAGATGCAAAATGTGACCGAAATTATGGCAAAACCTAATTGTCTTTTTTTAAATACCGGCTCTCCTCATCATGTTCAGATGGTTTCTAATTTAGATACTTATAATGTAGTAGAAGAAGGAGCAAAATTACGATATGGAATTTATGGAGAAGGTGGGAGCAATATAAATTTTGTTGAACAAACTTCTGACAACGATTTTACTGTACGTACTTACGAAAGGGGTGTGGAAGATGAAACCTTGTCCTGCGGAACAGGCGTCACTGCAGTTGCACTGGGAATGCATTATTGGGGTAAGACAAATAGTGAGAAGGTAAATATTTTTACTAAAGGTGGTAATTTATCAATTAAATTTAACAAAAGCCCGGAGGGATATGAAAATATAAGTCTGGATGGTCGGGCTGAACAGGTATTTAAAGGAACAATAGAGATTTGATTTTAGAAGGAAAACAAACCAAATTACGGGCATTGGAACCGGGAGATTTGGAATTTTTATACGAATTGGAAAATAATTCCGATATCTGGGAAGTTAGCGGTACTATAACTCCTTATTCCAGACATGTACTCAAATTGTATCTGGATAATGCGCACAGAGATATTTATGAAGTAAAACAGTTACGTCTTGCTATCTGCAACGAACTGAACAAAGTAATAGGTTTTATCGACTTATTTGACTTTGACCCCAATCACAGAAGAGCGGGGATTGGGATCGTAATTCTGGATAAGTTGAAACGCAATAATGGTTACGGTTCCGAAGCTTTATCTTTACTATGTAATTATGCTTTTACCGTGTTGAATTTGAACCAGGTATACGCCAATGTTGGTGAAGACAATCAGGCGAGTATACAACTATTCAAAAAGATGGGGTTTAATCTCGCAGGAGTTAAGAAGGACTGGATACTTTTAGGAGGAAAATTTAAAAATGAATTACTTTTTCAAAAGTTTGGCCAATAATGTATATCAAAAAAATTTTATTGATCATAGTATTTCTTGGCTTGATTGCAGGAGGAGCCTTTGCCTATTTAATATATAATGCTCTTTTTACGCCCAATACAGCCTTTAATAATAAAGAAGCTTACATTTATATTCCAACGGGCAGTTCATATGATGAGTTAAAAGGTCTGGTTGCACCTCTTTTATCCGATATTGAGACCTTTGAGGCAGTGGCAAAACGAAAAAAATATATTGACTTTATAAAACCAGGAAAATACGTTTTAAAGAAAGGAATGAACAACAATGAGATTGTTAATTCTTTAAGAAGTAACAATATTCCTGTCAATGTCTCTTTCAATAATCAGGAAACTTTAGAAAAATTGGCAGGAAGAGTTTCAAGCCAAATTGAGGCAGATAGTATTTCTTTGTTAAAAGCTTTCACCGATCCTGGATTTTGTCAAGAGAATGGCTTTACCCCAGATGCGGGCCTATCACTTTTTATCCCAAACAGCTATGAGTTTTTTTGGAATACCTCCGGAGCAGATTTTCGTGATAGAATGCTGAAAGAATATCTTCGTTTTTGGAATAACGATAGACTAAAGAAAGCAGAAATATTGAATTTGACGCAGATACAAACAATATCCCTGGCTTCAATTGTTCAAAAGGAAACGGCCAAAATAGACGAGAGGCCAAGAGTTGCCGGATTATATCTTAACAGACTGAAAAATAATATGTTACTTCAGGCAGATCCTACTGTAATCTATGCCTTAAAACGAGAACTCGGTAATTTTGATACGATTATTAAGAGAGTCCTTTACAAAGATTTAGAGCTAAATTCGCCATATAATACGTATAAATATGCTGGCATTCCCCCAGGCCCTATCACTATGCCAGATATTTCAGCCATTGATGCCGTTCTAAATCCGGAAAAACATGACTACTATTATATGGTAGCGAACGTTGAAGACTTTGGTTACCATAAGTTTGCCAAAAACCTCGCGCAACACAACCGAAATAAAACGCAATACATCCGATGGATAAATGAACAGAATATTAACCGTTAGACTGTTAATCCAGAATTTTGAACAGCTCATCAAATAAAGACTTGTTTTAAGCAATTCTAAGGAATATTCGTACAAATCTGCCATATCTTAGTATAGTAATTTAAGCGTATCACCTTTTTTGGTAGTTAGTCTTAAGAAAACACATATATGAAGAAGTGGTCATTTATTATTTGTCCGCTTATCGTGATTTTAGTTTTATGTAGTTTTGGGTTTACAACGAAGTCTGAAGTTAAGGTCCCTGAAACGCTAAAAGTAAAAGAACCTACGCTAGTTCTGTTCCCCAAAAACAGAACAAATTTCAACTCACCCTTTGTAACACCTCCCTTTTTGGGAAGTTGTTATATAGGATTCAAAGAGGCACTCGCATTCAGAGAGTCTCAAGGAAATTACTTTATAATAAATACTCTGGGCTATCTGGGTAAGTATCAATTTGGAATAGGAACCCTGCAATTAATGGGTGTTTATAGTGCTACAAAATTTCTAAACGACCCAAGCTTGCAGGAGAAAGTATTTTATACAAATATTTCCCGGAACAAATGGATATTACGTAAATACATCAAATATTTTGTAGGTAAAAATGTCAAGGGTGTTGAAATAACAGAATCCGGAATATTAGCAGCTGCGCATTTAGCAGGTCCGGGTAACGTAATAAAGTATTTATACTCTAATGGCAGGAAGGATGTCAAGGATGCCTATGGGACGAGTCTTGCAGATTACTTAAAAAAGTTTTCAGGATATGATATTTCTGAGATTTCAGCGATTCGGAACCCCAAAGTATAATCGAATAATACTACAGATATTTTTAAAAGCCATGGCGTTAAAGTCAGGGCTTTTTTAGGCCTGAACAATAAAAATTGTGGGCCTTTTATGAAGGTCTACGGATTCTGATATCCAATTACCAGCTAATTTGGTTATTATAAATTCTGTGGGTAATGTAATATCAGTTGCTACACAGAGCCAGGTATTTTTTGAAAGTGTTTTTACAAACTCCTCAAACAGATTATTATTTCTATATGGAGTTTCTATAAATAGTTGACTTTGATTATTTTCCCTGGAAATTTTTTCAAATCTTTTAATAGCTTTTTTACGCTCCGCATTTTCAATAGGCAGATAACCGTTAAATGTAAAATTTTGACCATTAAGACCACTCGCCATAAGAGCTAATATTATAGATGAAGGTCCAACCAGGGGTACTACAGCTATTCCTTTCTGGTGTGCAATTCGGACCACTTCAGACCCAGGATCAGCAATTCCCGGACAGCCGGCTTCAGACAAAACACCCACATTCTGGCCTTCTAAACAAGGATCAAGGAAAGAAGGAATAATTTCTGCATCAGTAAATTTATTAAGAAGTGCAATGTTTAAATTGGGTTGTGATTTTCTGGGACTGATTTTTTTAATGAATCTTCTTGCAGATTTTTCATTCTCTACGATATAATAATCAATTTCTTCTATTATTCTCTTAATGGAAATCGGTAATACTTCTAGTGGTTCAGTTTCACCCAGAGTAGTAGGGATCATATATAACTTACCCTGTGAAGTATTTTTATTTTGCATTTTATGAATTCTGTTTTGAATTTAAATTTTTAGCAATCATATTACAAGCTTGATTTATAAGTTTATATACTTCTTCAAAACCATCAGCTCCGCCATAATATGGATCAGGGACTTCTCTTACGGATGAACTTCTTTCCTCCAATAAAAGTTTTACCTTTTCAATTTCATTTTTATCATCAGTCAAAGCTATGATGTCATGGTAATTACTTAAGTCCATGGCATAAATAATGTCAAATTGAGCAAAATCGTTAAAGCTGAATTTTCTACATCTTTGTCCAGAAATATCTATACCATGTTTTTTGGCAACGGCTACAGACCTTTTATCAGGATTATGACCAATATGATATCCCGCGGTACCGGCAGAATCAACAAACACATTCTGCGAATCGGTTTTTGATTTTAGTATGCCTTCGGCTAATGGTGACCTGCAGATATTGCCCAGGCAGACCATAAGAACCTTTGTTTGCATAACTTGATCAGGAAAATTTCTTTGTTAAATCTTCGATATATTTTCTAAACTGCTTATCTGTTTCGGCCAGATTATCCACTGTTTTGCATGCGTGAAGTACAGTCGCATGATCCCTTTTGCCAATCTGTGAACCGATACTCGCCAACGAAGCTTTTGTAAATTTTTTAGCAAAAAACATGGCTAGCTGTCGAGCTTGAACTATATGTCGTTTCCTTGTTTTGGATTGTAAAGTGGCTACATCCATTTCAAAATAATCAGAAACAACTTTTTGTATGTAGTCAATGGAAACTTCCCTTTTTGTGTTTTTTACAAATTTTTCAACTACCTGTTGTGCCAATTCAAGGGTAACTTCTTTCTTATTGAAGGAAGATTGGGCAATAAGAGAAATTATAGCACCTTCTAATTCTCTAATATTTGTTTTAATATGTTTGGCAACATATTCAACTATATCATCAGGCATTTCAACACCATCCCTGTATAGTTTGTTTCTTAAAATGGATATGCGAGTTTCATAATCAGGGTTTTGAAGCTCTGCAGATAATCCCCATTTAAATCGGGAAAGCAAACGTTGTTCAATATCCTGCATGTCTACAGGCGCTTTATCCGAAGTTAGAATAACCTGCTTTCCATTTTGGTGTAAATGATTGAATATGTGAAAGAAAACATCTTGTGTGCCCGATTTCCCTGATAAGAATTGTACATCATCAATTATGAGTACATCGATCAACTGATAAAAATGAATAAAATCATTTCTAGTGTTTTTCTTTACAGATTCAATGTATTGCTGTGTGAATTTTTCAGCAGATATATAAAGTACAGTACGTTCCGGATATTTATCTTTAATTTCAACGCCTATTGCATGTGCTAGATGTGTTTTACCTAGTCCTACCCCCCCAAATATCAAAAGAGGATTAAAAGAAGTTCCACCAGGCTTATTGGCAACTGCCATACCAGCAGACCTTGCCAGCCTGTTAGAATCACCTTCCAGGAAATTATCAAAATTGTAATTAGGATTAAGCTGAGATTCTATCTTTATATTTCGAATTCCTGGTATAACAAAGGGGTTCTTTAATTCCGGATTTTTAGATTTTATAGGAACATCCATTTCCTGAGGATTAACACTGCCTCGGTTTGAACTTGGAATTTGCTCAGTAAATGGTTCTCTGTTCCCATATGTATTCTCCATCTTAATGATATACACAAGCTTGGCATTCTCTCCAAGTTCTTTAATTAGCGCAACCTTCAGTAACTTTACATAGTGTTCTTCCAGCCATTCATAAAAGAACTTACTGGGGACCTGAATGCTTAATGAGTGATCAGATAACTTTACAGGTTTGATAGGCTCAAACCATGTTTTGAATGCCTGCGGTTGGATATTATCTTGAATAAAAACCAAGCAATTGTTCCAAACGGAATTAGCAGTAACACTCATTTTAAAGAATATCTTATATCGTTGGTTAGAGATTTATCTTAATTGATCAAAGAAAATGCCTATTATGGCATTCTTTAGATGGAGACAAATATGTGAACAAATATTTTAATAAAAAAATCATTTTGGGTTGAATTTTATCTTTTTTTTTTGCATGTTCACCCCCCACTTTAGGTTACCTAATAAATATATAGTTTTTAGCTGAAAAATTATGCATTTTTATCGATTTTCTTTTAGGGTTCGTTACGGAGAAACTGATCAAATGGGAGTGGTGTATCATGGTAATTATGCACAATACTTGGAGATGGGAAGGGTTGAATGGTTAAGGGCTTTGGGTATTTCTTACAAAAAGATGGAAGAAAACGGAATTATCTTACCAGTAATTTCCTTAGAGCTAAAATTTATAAAATCTGCAGTCTACGACGATCTTCTTACGGTGGTTACAAGACTTAAAAAAACACCCTCTGTAAGAATAGAATTTGACTACGAAATTTACAATGAAGCAGCTGAACTTTTAGTAGAGGCAAACACCATTTTGGCCTTTATAAATGTTAAGACTAATAAGCCTGTTAAATGCCCTGATTATCTGATGAATAAACTGCTAAATCATGATAATGATTCAATAGGTGATCTTACTTAGTACGAATGAAAAATTCTGTGAAAATACTAGTCATCTAATTTTGATATGGAGACTCCGTGAATACCCTTAAAGATATTTTCTGTCTGAACCGCATCACTTAGTTTTACAGATATTTCAATAGTACAGTCCATTGACATGTCCTGATTAAGGATATCAATTGGATTTTGTTTAATTACCCGCATTACTCTGCTAAGTTGTGGATAACCAAAACATAGATCATAATTGACTTTAACAGACTTTTCAATAATTAAAGAAGATTCGAGAGCTAATTGGGCTGCTGTCCGATAAGCAGAAATAAGTCCACCAACGCCTAATTTGGTACCTCCATAAATACGTGCTACAGCTATCAGGAGATTGGTTAATCCAAAGGATTTTATTTGACCGTATATTGGAATCCCGGCTGAGTTATTTGGTTCTCCATCGTCATTTGCTCTATACCTTTGATTTTCCACACCAATTCTCCATGCATAACAGACATGATTCGCCGTTGGATGCTTTCTACGAATACGTTCTATAATTGGTTTTATATCCTGCTCATTTGTTATTGGAAAAGTATAGGCATAAAACTTACTCTTACGGTCTTTATAAAGTATACCGTCTGAAGCCATGGAGACTGTTTTATATATACCAATTTTATTTTCCATTAAAAGAATGCCACTAGAATGATACTTATAACTGCCAACAAGATACCGCCCCAGTTTTTAGAGCTGATCTTTTCTTTGAATAATACAATACCTAATAAGGTAGAAAACATTACAATGGCAACATTATTTAGTGTAAAAATAGAGGCGCTGTTCAGCTTTTCATTTTGAAGCGCTCTTAATAAAAAGAAAATAGAGAAGAAATTAGGAATCCCCAGCGCAATACCTCCCAAAACATTTTTGAAATTGAGTTTTAAGGGTTTTTTAAAAGATCTAAAAAGAATAAACAAGATTCCTGTACTAGCTGCAGTACCAAAGATAGTCGCTGAAAATATTGGAAATTCATTTGTCGAAACATGATTTTCTTCCATGTATTTTATGCTGGCGTCAATAATGCCGGAACCTAAAAACACCATAACGGGCAACAAAAGAGATCTTTTTTGAATAGCTCTGGGTGTATCTTTCACAGATGCAAAATATACCGCAGCCAGTGCCAATACAATACCTGATGTTTTAAAGAAGCTGAGTTTTTCGTTATATAATATTAGTCCTAATATCACAGGGATTACAAAAGACATTTTGGTAGCAACAGATGCCACAGATACTCCCAGGCGCTGTGATGTCTTTGCCATAAGATTAAAGACCAAGATAAACAAGACACCTAAGAACAACGTGCCAAAGAACCAATCATTTTTTGGAATTTCATATAGCTGTATGGGCTTATTGTAAAATAGAACTCCTACGACACATGCTGCAATATAATTTATAATTATTGCATATATAGTTTGAATCTTATGGGTGTCAAATAATTTAAAAATTACAAATATCAGACTCGAAAAAAGGATACTTAAAGCAAGATCTAACATTTTAATATTTGTGTATTTAGGTCTAAAATATCCTCTTTACCAACCTTAAGGTTCCAGCATGTAATGCCTAATTCTGCAGCAGCAGAGGTATGTTCCTTACTATCGTCTACGAAGAAAGTTTTGGTTGCCTCGAGATTATTTGAATTCAACACATATTTAAAGATGGCAGGTTCGGGTTTTCTCAAATTAATCTCATGAGATAAATAGAACTTTTCAAAGCAGTTTTTAAAACGTGCGTACCTTTCTTCACCCATTCTCTGCTTTACAAATTTTATGTGTAATTCATTTGTATTACTTAACAGGAATAGACGATAATCTTTTTCTTTAGCCAATTTCTCTATAAATCTTAAACGTTGTTCTGGGAAATCAAGAATTATGGAATTCCAGGCATGAATTAAATCCAATCGGCTTGCTTTGGGAAACAATTGATTGGTTTGATTTAGAAAATGATCGGTCGTTATCAATCCTTTTTCATAAACTATAAACAATGCCTTCAGATCAGTGGTAAGATTTTTAAAGCCATAATGCTGCATATTCCTTGCAGTTGCCTGTTTATCGAGGTTTATGAAGACATCTCCAAAATCAAAAATGATATTCTCAATCATGTAAAAGTGTCTTTATGGTATTATTACCTATGATTTCCGTGTTGACCTGTTTGCCTTCAATATGTGGTGCTTTTGTTCCGGCACCAAAAACAATAACTCCAGTAATTATTCTTGCTTCATCCCATAGTCCGGTATTGATAAAAGTTGCTAAGGTAAGAGCACCTCCTTCAATTAGAACACTGGCTATATTTTTTTCATACAGTATCCTGCAGGTTTCTTCAGCCAGATTCTTCTCAAAATCAATGATTTCATATTGCAAACCTTCCTGAAACTTTGATTCATCTTTAACCTGAGTTAGGATTATGGTTCGGGCAGAATTGTCATAAATATGAAGATCTATTGGTAGTTTTAGCGTTTTGTCAATAATTATTCGAATGGTGGAGGTTCCTTTCCAACAACGAACATCTAATCTTGGATTATCTTCTAAAGCGGTATTAGTCCCCACCAATATTGCCTGTTCTTCGCTCCGCCATTGATGAACACGTTGTTTAGCATAGGAATTACTAATCCAATAAGGTTCAGGTTTGGCTTTACGCATGTTCGCTTTTGGAGCAATAAATCCATCTTTGGTCTCAGCCCATTTCAAAATAATATAGGGCCTGTGTTTTTCATGATATGTCAAAAATCGCATGTGATGCTTCCTGCACTCATTTTCCAATACTCCTAGTAATACTTCACATCCGGCTGCCTTAAGCTTTTTTATTCCACGGCCAGACACCTTTTTATTAGGATCCTGAAACCCTATAATCACTTTTTGCAAGTTATTTTTGATTATAAGATCTGCACAGGGTGGAGTTTTTCCATAATGGGAGCAGGGCTCCAGGGTAACATAAAGTGTAGCTTCTTTTAAAAGTGATTTGTCGGCAACAGAATTTATTGCATTCACTTCTGCATGTGGTCCGCCATATTGACTGGTGAATCCTTCACCTATAATTTTATTTTGATGGGTTATTAGGCTTCCAACCATTGGATTTGGAGAAGAAGAGCCCAGGGCTTTTTTGCCTAATTCAATGCAACGACGCATATATTTTTCGTGTATCTTCACCTAGC
Organism: uncultured Eudoraea sp.; assembly: GCA_964536335.1. Taxonomy (GTDB): domain Bacteria; phylum Bacteroidota; class Bacteroidia; order Flavobacteriales; family Flavobacteriaceae; genus Eudoraea. Next base: position 24,610 of record CAZHWD010000002.1, read on the forward strand.
AAAAGTAGGATATTCCAAAAGAATATGAATACCATAATAATTTAGGAACTACCTGATTTTGTAGTGTCAATTATGAAAGAATAGAGCGTAAAAAAAAATGTTGTTAACGGAAATAAGGGAAATATATCATAAGGAATTGGATGAAAACTATCCCAAAGAGGAAGTAGACAGCATGTTTTATTTAATGATAGAACACTTTTTAGGGTTGGAACGATTTATTCTGGCAATAGATCCAGGTATTGTTATAACTAAGGAAGAAGAACAATTTATGTTTGAAGGATTATCAAAATTAAAGAATGAACTACCAATTCAATATGTTTTAGGAGAAACCACTTTTATGGACTTGAAAATTTTGGTAAATGAGTCTGTTCTTATTCCTAGACCTGAAACTGAAGAATTGGTAAACTGGGTGCTTGAAGATATTGAAAATTTGGATGATAATTTTAAGATTATTGATATTGGAACCGGAAGTGGCTGCATAGCAATTTCTCTTTCCAAACTAAAGCCAAACCTAAAGGCTACAGCAATGGATATTTCTAAATCCGCGCTGGAAGTAGCAGAAAAAAATGCATTAAAGAATGATGTGGATATTGAATTCATTCAGGCCGACATTTTAAAGATTAATTACCTAAAGGAAAACTACGACATAATAGTTTCTAATCCTCCGTATGTTAGGGAAATAGAGAAAGACAAAATGCATAATAATGTCCTTCAAAATGAACCTTATTTGGCATTGTTTGTTCCTGATCAGGATCCGTTACTTTTCTATAGGACTATAGCCAAACTGGCTAAAAATTGCTTAACTCCAAATGGTGTTCTTTTTATGGAAATAAATCAATATTTCGGTGAAGCGGTAAAAAAACTTTTGGAAGAATTCAGTTTTTCTGAAATTGAGCTTAGAAAAGATATCTTTGGAAACGACAGAATGATTAAAGCTAGGCAACATGGATGAATTCAAAATGCGTTTTAATTGTCTTTTTTAATATTTTTAAAGTCCAGAGAACATTTAGGAAATGAATAGTATTGTTGTCTTTTGTGGCAGTAGTGAAGGAAATGACCCTCTTATATTGGGTACAGCTTATTCCTTGGGTAGAGAAATGGCAGAACGATCTATTCAACTTGTTTATGGAGCAGCGAGAATTGGAGTAATGGGTAAGTTGGCGCAGGGTGCACTGGACTATTCAGGAAACGTGATTGGAATTATCCCGGATTTCCTTAAACTTAAAGAAGTATTTCATACTGGTCTGACAAAATTGATCGTAACAGAAAATATGCATGAGCGTAAACTCAAAATGCATGAAATGTCCGAAGGTGTAATTATGCTGCCTGGAGGCTATGGTACTTTGGAGGAATTTTTTGAAATGATAACATGGGCTCAATTGGGATTGCATCACAAACCTATCGGTATTCTAAATATTAACGGATTTTACAACAGTTTAATGAAGATGCTAAAAACGATGGTTGATCAAGGATTTGTCAAACAGGAAAATTATGATATGATACTTGTAGACCATTCAATTGACGGTTTATTTGATAAGATGATGCATTATCGCCCTCAACATGTGCCCAAATGGATAAATAAAGATCAGCTTTAATGACTATAAAGGAAAAAATAGAAGCCATACGCGGGGAATTGCGCGAACACAACCATAAATATTATGTCCTCGCCAGTCCAACTATTTCGGATTATGAGTTTGATATGAAATTGAAGGAGTTACAGGCATTAGAGGAGAAGTACCCTGAATTTATGGATGCAACTTCCCCGACAATGCGAGTAGGAGGAGCAGTTACAAAGAATTTTGAGACGGTAGTCCATGAACATAGAATGTATTCATTGGACAACTCTTATTCCAAGGAAGAATTATTGGATTGGGAAAAACGGGTATTGCGTATTTTGGGAGATTCCGATGTTAGTTTTACATGTGAGTTAAAATACGATGGTGCTTCCATTAGTCTAACTTACGAAAATGGGGAACTTATCAGAGGGGTAACAAGAGGTGACGGCTTTCAGGGTGATGACGTAACTGCAAACATAAGAACCATAAAATCTGTGCCTCTAAGGCTGCGGGGAGATTTTCCATCTAAATTTGATATTCGCGGTGAAATTGTGCTACCGCTGGATGGTTTCACGAAAATGAATGAAGAGCGCATCAATAATGGGGAGGACCCTTATATGAATCCCAGGAACACTACTGCCGGAAGCCTTAAATTACAGGACAGTTCACTGGTTGCGGAAAGACCGTTGGAATGCCTTCTTTACGGAATTACCGGAAGGAATTTAAATTTTTCATCCCAATTTGAAATGCTTATAAAGGCACGTGAATGGGGTTTTAAAGTGCCTTCTGTGGCTAAGCTTTGTAAAACCACTGAAGAAGTAATGGAGTTTTTAGAATATTGGGACATTGAGCGCCATAATCTTCCTTATGAAACTGATGGTGTGGTTGTAAAAGTTAACAGCCTTCAACAACAGGAAGAACTGGGATATACTGCAAAGTCGCCCAGATGGGCTCTGGCCTATAAATTTAAAACAGAACAGGTAGTAACAATTCTTAATAAAATAAGCTATCAGGTAGGCAGAACCGGGGCTATTACACCGGTAGCAAATTTACAACCGGTTCTCTTGGCAGGAACCACGGTTAAAAGAGCTTCATTGCACAATGCTGATCAAATTGCCAAGCTTGATATCCGTGAAGGGGATACGGTACATGTGGAAAAAGGTGGTGAGATTATCCCTAAGATTGTGAGCGTCGATTTGTCAAAACGCCCTGCCAACTCATTACCCACAAGGTATATTACAGATTGTCCTGAATGTGGTACGGAGTTGATTAGAAAAGCAGGGGAGGCACAGCATTTTTGCCCTAATGAAAGTGGATGTCCGCCGCAGATAACAGGGAGGATTCAACATTTCATTTCCAGAAAGGCCCTCGATATTGAAGGTTTGGGAAGTGAAACAGTAGAATTGCTATATAAAGAGGGCTTAATTAATAATTATGCCGATCTGTATACACTAACCAAAGATCAGCTCATGCCTTTGGAGCGTATGGCAGAAAAGTCTGCCGAAAATTTGATTAATGGTGTAGCGGCATCTGTTAATATTCCTTTTGAACGGGTGTTATTTGGACTCGGCATACGATATGTTGGGGAAACAGTGGCAAAGAAATTAGCCAAGGCTTATAAGAATATAGATGCATTAATGGTAGCCACCGCAATTGAACTTGTAATGGTAGACGAGATTGGAGAAAGAATTGCAGAAAGTGTGGAGCTTTTCTTTGAAGAGGTAAAAAACAGGGACATTATAAACCGACTTAAGGAGTATGGTCTTCAATTTTCCCTTACGGATGAGCAACTAGATGGACAAACTGAAAAGCTTAAGGGCCAGACTTTCGTGGTCTCCGGGGTATTTGAAAAAGTAAGTCGAACGGAACTGAAAAAGAATATTGAAGATAATGGGGGCAAAGTTAGTTCTTCCATTTCCTCAAAGACTTCTTATGTGGTGGCGGGTACCAATATGGGTCCCAGTAAAAAAGAGAAGGCAGATAATTTGGGAATTTCAATTATTTCAGAAGACGAATTTTTAGCACTAATCAATTAAACCCCCTTTTTAAAGGGAAAAAGAGGGTTATTTTAGTGTGTTTTAAAAAATATTAGTCTCCACTAAGCTCTTTATCGTATACCCAGATTTCATCCCAGCTATTATCCATTACCTGATCCATGTTTCTGATAAAGGAATCCCATGTATCCTCTCCATGAACTTTCGAATAGGTTTTCTTAAATGTAGGTGCTTCATCAAACTCTGCCCAATTTTTATAAAATCCAACAGTAGCAATATGCCGGCCAATTCTTGTTCCTTGCCTAAATTGGTTATAATAAACACCCCAGGCATTGTTACCTTCCATGGCTTTTACAGTTTTGCTAATAAGTGCTAACATACCCTCCACGTTATGAGCGTGCTCAAGATTAACTTCCCAATACCTGATGAATTGAATAGGGTAGAGTGAAGGATCATCAGTTAACATATCTGTATTTGACAGCTTAACATCACCTTTCCAATATTCTCCATGTTGAAGTTTCTTTACATATGCCATGATGTTATCTCGCCAGTCTTCATCATGTCCTCCTTCAGATGGTCTGGAATCGAGGTGTGCATATTTTAAAGGTCCCATCATCCATACAATTTTACCAATATCCGGACCACTGGAAATTTGATAAACGGTAGCCTTGTAAGGACCTTCTTTATGGTATTTTTGATTGTGAGCCCTCATATTTTCAGAAAGAACTTTTAACTTAGTGTTATCGGGAGTTAAGACAATAGATTCCCACATAGGGGCGTCTGCCTCCTGAGCAGAAACCATTACAATGGTACCCAAAAAGAGCGAAAAGATTAATAAATAAGAAATTGATGTTTTTTTCATAATCATTGTGTTTAATTTTAAATAATTGTTTTCGGTTTATACCAATAAAAGATTATTTTTTTTTTAATTCAAATCAAAAAGGACCAAATAAGTGAAAATATGTCCGAAATGATGATTTAATTTATCGAGGCTTAAAATGAAAGAGTCATTCAACTATGAAGATTTTTTAAATTCCTTAAAAAATGAGCACCCACCAGAGTTTTGGCCTAAGGTGTTACAGGCACTCTGGTATGATGCAAATGGGAATTGGAATGCGTCCCATGATATTGCACAAGATATACCTTCAGAACTTGGTTCCTGGATACATGCCTATCTGCACCGCAAGGAAGGTGATCGATTCAATGCCAGCTATTGGTACAGTAGAGCAAATAGGCACTATCCAAATTCCACCTTACCGGAAGAATTCAGGATTTTGGTAGAATTTGTGCTAAACCGATAGTTGTCAAATAGGTCAAGATGATCCATAATTCAGATGGTAATAGATTTCTTTTACTTAAACAATTGTAATTGTTCATCTACAATTTCAATACAAACTTTCATCCCATAAGAAAGCCCGGAAATTCTTGGCAGAATTAATTCCAGGATTGATAGTTCCTGAATATGATCAACCTTGGTAATTGGGTCTGGCATATAAATTAATCCTTTGTACGCCATATCTCGGAAAAATAGAATAACATCAAAAAAGTAAAAATTTTCTGGTGGGATAAAATCGGACCATGGTATACCTTCAAAATAATATTTAGGCTTTCCTATTTTATGATGATAAGGTGAAATATCCAGATTGATAGTTCCTAAAAAATAAGTAGAAAGATCTAACCCTCTTTCTTTAAAATATGGGAATTGTTTATTTAAAGTACCACTCGGATATCTTTGATTATCAGAATTACCGGAAGCTACTCCATATCCTTCACAGATCAGTCCATTTACTTTCATGACATTTTGAAAAATAACGGTTTAATAAGGATCAGACGGTAATAGAAACCCCTTCTGTCTGTATATTCTTTTCAAAATCAAAATAAAAATCGATTCTACCTAGATTTATTCCATAGCAGCCAACCTGATTCACCAAAACGGATTTATCTAAACGGTTTTGTCTAATAACGGGTTTAGCTAAAAAAGTATGCGTATGTCCGCCTATAATTAGATCAATATTATCTGTTTTTGCAGCCAGTTTCAAATCACTTGGCCTTTGAGTATCTTCATAAGAGTAACCTAAATGTGATAAACATATAACCAAATCACATTGTTCTTCTTTTTTTAATAAAACACTCATATCCTGTGCAATTTCAATAGGATTAAGATAAACGGTCTCCTTAAAAAGGTCCTTACCAACAAGACCTTCAAGTTTTATTCCTAAACCAAATACACCAATCTTGATTCCATTAATCAAAAATGTATCATAGTCTTCTGTAAAGCCATCCATCACAGTATTAGTAAAATCATAATTGGCTGAAATTAACTTAAACTTAGCAAATGGCATCTGGGCTAAAAGACCTTCAATACCATTGTCAAAGTCATGGTTACCTATTGTAGCTACATCATAGTTAAGCATGCTCATCAATTTAAATTCCAATTCTCCCCCATAAAAATTAAAATAAGGTGTGCCCTGGAAAATATCTCCGGCATCCAATAATAGGGTATATGGATTTTCCTCTCTGATTTTTTGAATCAAAGTGGCCCTTCTGGCAATTCCACCCATATTCGGAAACGAATTATGTCCTTTGGGAAAAGGATCTAAATGACTATGTACGTCATTGGTATGAAGTATAGTAATGCGACTTGATTTATGAAAATTACAACTATTCAAGCTAAGTCCACCCATCCCTATGTAGGCGCCGCCGGCGAATGAATTTGTTACAAAGTCCCGTCTCTTCATTTCTATTCAATTTTAACAAAGCGGTCGTCCACTTTTGCAGTAAGAGTATCTACTTTTTTAAAGTAATCAATCATGGCATTCCTAATCAAATAATTTAAATCAACAGCCTTGAGATCATCCTCAAAAAATCCCATGTCGTCACCTCCATCTACAAGATAATTTGATGAAGCTACATAATAGGTTCTATTTTCATCAAAAGGTAACCCCTGAATATTCACATTCTTTAGGGTTTCGTTTTTATTTAAAACAATCTGCATACCTGCTATGGGATGCGGATTATTTGCGTTTATTAGAAAGGAAACCAGATCTCTAACGGACTTACCTTTAATAGCAACAATCACTATTGAATTATCAAATGGCATTACTTCATATGCCGTTCTGGCACTTACCTTTCCTTCAGATATTATACTTCGAATACCGCCGTAATTTGAAATTGCAAAATCTATATCATGTCCGGTTCTCGATTTAAAAATGGGGTTGGCTTCACTAAGTATTATATCAGCCATTAAATTTCCTTCTGAGGTATTGTATTTACCATCCTTTTTGGTGATTTGAATGGGTGCATATGCCAATGCACTATCCAATACCGCATTTACTCGCTTTCTGTAGGGTGCTACGAAAATATCTATTGAATCTGTAACATCTATAGAATCTGTTATTGGCAGCTGCTTACCAGATATTTTACTAAGTTTTTTCGGTGTGTTATTGCAGGCACAAAGACAAATAATTGTTACAAAAATAACAAAATGTTGTATTTTTAATTTCATTATCCTTTTTATCTTAGCATAATAGTTGCTTGGATATTAATTACATTTGCCTAAAGGTAAAGGTACATGTTTTTAAAGGCACTTAAAGATAAATTTAAACACAAATCCGGCTTAAAATATTTAAAAGAACAATTGGAAAATCCGCCAGATACTGTTTTACGCAAAAATGGTATTACGTCGATTGCCATTATTGTAGATCTTGATAAATTTGATAAAGCGGAATTGTTCTATGAATTTGTAGAAGACTTTAAACTAAGGCCCAATGCTATTAAAATTATTGGGTACAAAAATTATTACGATAAGAATTCACCTTATGCAACCCCTGTTTTTTCTGATAAAGACCTGGGTTGGAATGGGGACATAGAAAACAGTTATGCCCTGGAGTTTTTGAGTAGGGAATATGACATGCTGGTGAATTATTATAATCAGGAGAATTTAATGCTCCAGCTAATGACCACAAAGACCAGAGCAAGAATTAATGTTGGTTTTGCGGATATAGATGAAAGGCATAATGATCTGATTCTGGAGACATCGCTCACCGACTTTAATACTTTTAAGAAAGAACTTAAAAAGTACCTCAAAGTTCTGGGTGAAATTGATGCTTGATGTAAATAACTATGAAAAATTTATTAGGAACTGGGGCTGCATTGATTACTCCTTTTAACCTTGATTTATCTATTGATATTGACGCCTTAAAACGTGTCGTAAACTTTTGCATTGAAGGAAATATTGATTACCTCGTTTTGTTAGGTACCACCGGGGAATCTGTAACACTTAGCAGCGCTGAAAAACAACTGGTAATTGATGTGGTAGTTGAAGAAAACGCCGGAAAGCTTCCTCTCGTTGTTGGTATAGGAGGCAACAACACACAACTTTTAACTGAAGAATTATTTCAAACCAATCTTAAGGATTTTGAGGCCGTATTATCCGTATCACCTTACTACAATAAGCCTACTCAGGAGGGAATTTACCGCCATTATAAAACTTTGGCAGAAGCCTCTGAAAAACCTCTCATTTTATACAATGTACCTGGAAGGACCGGAAGTAATATTGAACCGGATACGGTTCTCAGACTTGCAAATGATTGCTCTAATATCGTTGGATTAAAAGAAGCTTCAGGCGATATGACTCAGATGAGAAGTTTGATAAATATTCTACCCTCTGATTTTTTGGTGATTTCAGGAGATGATTTTACAGCATTACCAACAATAATTGAAGGTGGGGTAGGGGTAATTTCTGTTTTGGGCCAAGGTCTGCCAAATGAATTTTCCAAAATGATAAAGCTGGGATCACAAGGTAAAGAAGATGAGGCCTATGCCTTACATAATTCTATGATAGAAGGAATGAAATTAATTTTCCAGGAGGGAAATCCTGCGGGTATAAAATCTATTATGGAAGTTCATGGAATTTGTGGGGCAGCAGTTCGTTTACCGCTGGTAGAAGCATCCTCCACACTTAAAAGACAAATAAATGAATTTGTGAGGAATTTTTTGAAAATCAGAGCTTAAGATTTAGATGGATTATTTTAGAAAAAATTCAATTGACCGCACCTAATTAGAATTGAAAAAGCCAAAATTGGGTTAAAACTTCACTAAAATACCTTTTTAATGCCCTTTCAGGTACTATCTTAGTGCATAATTAATGTTTTTTATTCCGCTAATTATTCCTAATTTTGCAAAATGTTTTTTAGAATCAAATATCTTTTCTTCTTACTCATTGTCACATTTGCCTTAAATTCATGTGGTGAATACCAGAAGGTGTTAAAAAAACCTGACACTAAGGCAAAGTATGAACTTGCAGAAAGGCTATATAATGAAGGGGATTTTAAGAAGGCTAATCGATTATTTGAACAAATTGCTCCGGGTTATGTAGGTAAACCGCAGGGAGAGCGAGTAATGTTCTTTTTTGCCAATAGTTACTTTGAAATTAAGGATTACAATTTTGCCGGATATCAGTTTGAACGTTTTTTGAAGTCCTATCCTAAAAGTGATAAGGCATCTGAAGCTGCATTTCTTGGTGCGAAAAGTTATTATATGCTTTCACCCAAGTATTCTGTAGACCAGACTGATACGGACAAGGCCTTAACCAAATTGCAGTTGTTTATCAATCTTTACCCTGAATCTGAGTTCTTTGCAGAGGCAAATATTATGGCAAAGGAATTAACAACTAAAAAAGAACGGAAATCTTTTGAAATTGCCAAACAATTTACAAAACTAGGCAAGTCATATATTCTAGACTACAGCATTTCCGCTATAGCAGCCTTAGATAGTTTTATTTCAGATAACCCCGGATCAATTTATCGCGAGGATGCGCTTTATCTGAAAATTGAGGCAACTACTAATTTAGCCTTAAACAGTACAGAGAATCGCAAAAAAGAGCGTCTGGAAGATGCTAAAGTGGCATATAATAATTTGTTCAAATACTTCCCTGAAACCAAATATGCGGAAGCTGCCAATGATTTGATTGAAGAAGTAGATGAGCAATTAAACAATTATTCCGAACAAGAAAACCTTTCAAAATGAATATGAACGATTTGAAGAATTCCAAAGCCCCGGTTTCAACGGTTACCATCAACAGAAATGAGTTTGATGAAAAGACAGATAATATTTATGAAGCAATATCCATAACTTCCAAAAGAGCCATCCAGATTAATTCTGAAATTAAAAAGGAACTTCTGGAAAAACTGGAAGAATTTGCCACATATAGCGATAGCCTTGAGGAGGTATTTGAAAATAAGGAGCAAATTGAAGTTTCAAAATTTTATGAAAAACTTCCTAAACCACATGCTTTAGCTGTAATAGAATGGTTGGAAGATAAAATTTACTATAGGAATACAGAGAAAGACCAGCAGTAATATGTTAGGCGGCAAGAAAATCCTTTTAGGTATTACCGGGGGTATCGCTGCTTACAAAACCGCTTTTCTGGTTAGATTATTTATCAAAGCAGGCGCTGAAGTTAAGGTTATCTTAACTGAAAGCGCTCTTTCATTTGTTACCCCTCTTACCCTAGCTGCCTTATCAAAGAATCCTGTACTCACTAGTTTTGTCAGGAAAGAGGAAGAGAGCGTGGATTGGAACAACCATGTTGATCTTGGTTTGTGGGCAGATATAATGCTAATTGCTCCGGCTACAGCTAATACCCTGAGTAAAATGGCAAGTGGCACTTGTGATAATTTATTGCTGGCTACCTACCTCTCCGCTAAATGCCCGGTATTCTTTGCTCCAGCGATGGATCTTGATATGTATAAACACCCCACAACCAAAGAGAGCCTGAAAAAATTACAGACTTTTGGTAATATCATGATTCCAGTCGATAAAGGTGAATTAGCAAGTGGATTAATTGGTGAAGGACGTATGGCAGAACCGGAAGATATCGTGCATTTTATGCATGAATATCTTTCTAGTAATTTGCCGTTAAAAGGAAAAAAGCTATTGATTACAGCCGGGCCTACATATGAAGCCATAGACCCTGTACGCTTCGTTGGTAATCATTCCTCAGGTCTTATGGGATTTGAATTGGCTAAGGCAGCTGCCAAACTTGGGGGAGAAGTTGTATTAGTATCAGGACCTTCACACTTAACATTGGAAAATTCGTCTATAGAAATAATAAGAGTGGTATCTGCCATAGAAATGTTTAATGAAGTGCATAAGTATTATGAAGAAAGTGACATTGCTATATGCGCCGCTGCGGTCTCAGATTACAGGCCAAGTCGGGTATCTGAACAAAAAATAAAAAAAGACTCTGATACCCTTCAAATAAATTTTGTCAAGAATAAAGATATTCTTTTATCAATGGGAGATAAGAAGAAAACACAATATTTAGTGGGCTTTGCATTGGAGACTGAAAATGAGCTGGAGAATGCAAAAAACAAATTAAAGAAAAAGAATTTAGATGCCATTGTTCTGAATTCACTTAACGACGAAGATGCAGGGTTTGGTAAGACAACAAACAAAATTACTTTTATAGATAAGAATTTGGAGATAAAAACGTTTGAAGTTAAGAATAAGGCCGAAGTGGCCTTGGACATATTGAACGAAATCATCAGTAGGGGTCATGCGTAACTTTTTAATTTACTTTTTTAGCCTTCTTTTTTTCAATTTCATTAGTGCTCAGGAGATTAATTGTACAATCACAGTTAATGCGGATCAGGTAAACCAGACGAATAGGCAAATATTTGGAACTTTAGAGCGTGCCCTTAATGATTTTGTCAATAAAAGCCAATGGACGAATAGGATTTATAAGGAAAATGAACTGGTAAACGCCAGAATGTTTATTACAGTAACTGATTACTCTTCCGACAGATTTAGTGCTAACATTCAGATTCAGTCTTCTCGCCCGGTATTTAATACCTCTTATGAAACTCCCATTTTTAATTATAAGGACAATCAATTTAATTTTCAGTACACTGAGTTTCAACCTTTAGTTTATAATCCGAATGTATTTGATTCTAATTTGGTTGGGGTTATTTCGTATTATGTATACATAATCCTCGGTCTGGACGCAGATACTTTTGCCTTGGAAGGTGGTACCGAGTTTTACAAAGAAGCTCAACAAATTGTAACCCAGGCTCAGGGCAGTAATTATGCTGGCTGGAGACAAACCGCTTCTGACAACAGAACGCGATTTGAGTTGGTAGATAACCTCTTGTCAAATACTTTTAGAGAATATAGAATTGCCATGTACAATTATCACCGAAAGGGGTTGGATATTTTAGGGGATAACAATAGCACTGGCAAGCAGGTGATAGCAGGTTCTATGAGGCTGTTTGAGACTTTAACACAAAGAAGACCTAATGCATTCTTAATACAAACTTTTTTTGATGCTAAATCTGAGGAAATACAAGACATCTTTTCTGATGGGCCAAAAGTAGATATTGTAGCCTTAAAAGAAACATTAAATAAAGTAGCTCCATTTTATTCCACGACCTGGGATGAAATAACATATTAACCACTTCATTTTCATTCCAATAATAATTTATCTTTACAGAACATATTATACGATATAGTTGTGCTGATAAATCTTTCTATTAAAAATTATGCATTAATCGATAATCTCAATGTAAACTTCACTGAGGGATTTACTACTATTACCGGTGAAACAGGAGCTGGTAAGTCTATTCTTTTAGGAGGTCTTTCTCTGGTTTTAGGTAAACGCGCAGACATGTCTTCTCTAAAAGATAAAGAAAGTAGATGTATAATTGAAGCTGTTTTTGATATCAAAAATTATAATTTAGAATCATTTTTTAATGAGCATTATTTGGAGTATGACTCCAATACTATTGTGCGTAGGGAAATTCATCCTAGTGGTAAATCAAGAGCATTTGTAAATGATTCTCCCGTTACACTGGACATATTAACTCAACTTGGAAAAAGACTTGTTGATATTCATTCACAGCACCAGACTATGCAATTGACTGAGCACGATTTTCAATTAAAATTAATTGATGCTTTTGCTGATAATACACAGATACTGAGTGCATACAATAATAAACGAGCAAAATATAAAACTACTTTACAAGAATTTGATGAGCTCATTGAGTTTCAAAAAAATGCCAATAAAGAGCATGATTACAACACTTTTTTGTTAAACGAATTGGATGCCATATACCTGGAAGAAGGGCTTCAGGAAAAATTGGAAGATCAATTCCAACAATTAAATAATGTTGAGACTGTTCTTGAAAATTTATCCAAAGGAAATCACCTGTTGAGGGATGAACAAATGGGGATTGTAAGCCTGCTTCAGGAACTTAAACTGATTTCAGGAAAACTATCCGTTATAGGTAACAAGTTTGCAAAACTTAAGGAACGAATTGATTCAGTTTTTATTGAATTAAAAGACATAGCCGAAGAAATACAAACTCTACAGGAATCTATAGAACCCGATCCAGGGAAACTTGAGGAAATTAGCACTAAATTACAGGTCATCTACGACCTACAAAGAAAACATGATGTATCCAATGTCTCTCAATTAATTGTTATAAAAGAAACACTTGCAAAAAAGGTTAATGACACACAAAATCTTGAAGAAGAAATTGAAGATAAAAGAAACTTACTTGAGCTACAAAAGAATGCCTTGGATAAGGATGCCAATCTGTTATCTTCTCGACGTAAGGCTGTAATTCCGGAAATTAAGGAAAAACTTGAACATTCTTTAAATTCCTTGGGCTTACCCAATGCTACTTTCAATATTGAGGTTATTACATCTGAAGATTATAAAAATAATGGCATAGATACGCTATTGTTCTTATTTTCCGCAAATAAAGGATCAGATTACAATACTTTAAAAAAGGTAGCTTCCGGAGGGGAACTTTCTCGAATTATGCTTGTGATAAAATCGATACTTGCCCGCTACGAACAATTACCCACCTTAATGTTTGATGAGATAGATAGTGGTGTTTCCGGTGAAATATCCAACCGAATGGGAGATATTATGCAAAAAATGAGCCGGAATATGCAGGTTTTTTCTATAACCCATCTTCCTCAAATTGCTTCCAAAGGGGATCATCATTTTAAAGTATTTAAAACAGATAAGAAAGATAGTACTCAAACACAAATGAAAGAATTGTTGGAAGATGAACGAGTATTTGAATTGGCCGAAATGCTTGGAGGTAAGAGCCTGTCAGATTCAGCTCTGGCGCATGCCCGGCAACTTTTGAATTAAAAAGGTAGAACAGTCTTTAGTTTTATTTCTCCCTTTTTTAATGTGTTTCAAATATCCCATAGGACCGGTTTAGTTTCTACTTTTTTAGATATCTTTGACTTCAATTTAATACAAAGCACTTTAACATGGCATATAATTTATTAAAAGGGAAGAAAGGAATTATTTTTGGAGCACTCGATGAACATTCAATTGCGTGGAAAACCGCCGAGCGTGTACACGAAGAGGGCGGTACTTTTGTTCTCACAAATGCTCCTATTGCCATGCGGATGGGTCAGATTAATACCCTGGCAGAGAAAACTGGTTCACAAATAGTTCCTGCTGATGCTACCAATGAAGATGACTTGAATAATTTGATTGCAAAGTCCATGGAAATTCTGGGGGGTAAACTGGATTTTGTTTTACATTCAATTGGAATGTCAGTTAATGTCCGTAAAGGTCGTTCATATACTGATGAAAAGTATGATTTTACAACTAAAGGATGGGATGTTTCTGCCCTTTCATTCCATAAGGTTTTGCAGAGTTTATACAAAGCAGACGCAATGAACTCATGGGGAAGTATAGTAGCATTAACCTATATGGCTGCGCAACGTACATTTCCAAATTATAATGATATGGCAGACAACAAAGCTTATCTGGAATCTGTGGCCAGAAGTTTTGGCTACTTTTTTGGCAAAGAGAAAAAGGTAAGAGTTAATACAATTTCTCAATCTCCAACACCAACTACTGCCGGGCAAGGTGTAAAAGGTTTTGATGGCTTTATAAATTATGCAGAAAAGATGTCTCCCTTAGGTAATGCAACCGCTCAGGATTGTGCAGATTATACGGTATCTCTCTTTTCAGATCTTACAAGAAAAGTTACGATGCAGAATTTGTTTCATGATGGTGGTTTTTCAAATACTGGTGTAAGCCAGGAGGTAATTGAGCATTTTACTGAATAACAGTATCTAAAAAATTAGAAAGCCATCCCAGTACGGGATGGCTTTTATGTATATCCTAATTGAGATATGGAACTTTCTTTTTCTTTAATCATTCCTGTATTTAACAGACCTGATGAAATTCGCGAACTGCTGGAGAGTCTATTGTATCAGTCCTACGATAAATCATATGAAATAGTCATTGTTGAAGACGGCTCTGTTACTACCGCTAAAACTGTTATTGAAGATTATAAAGGAACATTAAACATTGCTTATCTTTTCAAAGATAATACAGGTCCTGGGCATTCCAGAAATTTCGGTATGCAGCGAGCTAAAGGGAATTATTTTATAATATTGGATTCAGATTGCGTAATTCCTGTCAATTATCTCGAAAAGGTTGCAGTTAGCTTAAACAACAAGTACGTAGATTGTTTTGGTGGCCCTGATGCCGCGCATCAGTCATTCTCAAATGTTCAAAAGGCCATAAATTATGCTATGACTTCTATTTTTACTACAGGAGGTATAAGGGGAAATAAGAAAACTGTCGATAAATTTCAACCCAGAAGTTTTAATATGGGTATTTCCAAAAAAGCTTTTGAAGACTCCGGAGGCTTTGGAAATATTCATCCGGGAGAGGATCCAGACCTTAGTATGCGTTTATGGGCAAAAGGGTATGAAACCAAATTAATTAAGGAGGCTTTTGTTTACCATAAACGAAGAATAAGTTTCAATAAATTTTTTTTACAGGTTAAAAAGTTTGGTATGGTACGTCCAATTCTTAATAACTGGCATCCAGGTTCTTCCAGAATATTTTACTGGTTTCCTTCCCTTTTCTGTATAGGGTTTATAATTTCACTAGTATTGCTATATATTGGGTCGGGAAGATATTCATGGCCCATAATACTTTATGCTACGTATTTTACGTTTATTTTTTTAGATGCCTTAATTAAGAATAAAAACCTTGTTGTTGCCCTTTTGGCTATTATTGCCGTTATGATTCAGTTTCTCGGTTATGGATATGGTTTTCTAAAATCAGTAATCTTGATTAATTTTAGCAAAAGTAAACCTCAGGAACTTTTTCCCGAATTGTTTTTTAAGCAGATGTAATGGAGCAGAAAGAAGTCAAAAGAATTAATGATAAAAGAAAGATAAACATCTTTTTAGTCTTTCTTCTTTGCTCTTTCCTTGCCTGGCTTGTAAGCAGATTATCTGAGACCTATGTTGACCGGACTACTTTTGACCTGGAGTATATCAATGTTCCCGATAGTCTCCTTTTAGCTGACAACTATTTCAATAATGTTGATGTAAGACTCAGAGCCAGCGGGTTTCAGTTCTTAGGATTTTATTATAATAATAAAAAAATTGAGATTGATCTGTCTTCAATGGCTAATAATCAATCAAATTTTTACGTTACTCAACTTGATTTCAGGAAACAGATAGAGAGCCAATTATCTGGTTCTATAACCCTTTTAGAAGTAGATAAGGATACATTGTTTTTGGATTTTTACGAGCTTGAATCAAAAGAGGTTCCCATCTCTCCGAATATTAACTTAAACCCGGCCCAAAATTATCTTGTAGACGGAAAATTGAATATAGAGCCTTCACTAATTTCAATAACGGGACCAAAAAAGGAGTTAGATTTTGTAAATTCAGTCACAACACCGGAAGTTGAACTGAATGAAATTACTGAGGATTTTTCAATCGTAGTTGATTTGGTTTTGCCGGAAGAGCTCAAAAATTTGGAACTTTCCGTAAAAAAAGTAAGAATCTCCGGGAATGTTTATCGATTCTCCGAAAAAATAATAGAAATACCAGTGGAGGTTATTAATCTCCCAGAGGGAACTCAAATAAAAACTTTCCCCAACTCAGTTAACGTACTTTGTAAGGCCAGAATTAATCGATTGAAAGATATTAACCCTTTAGAATTTAAAGTTGTGGCTAATTTTCAGGAACAAAGAGGTAAAAATCAAAATCTTCGAGTAAGCCTTATTGAAAAACCCAACGATGTGTATAGTGTTCAGCTTTTGAAGAATGATGTTGAATTTATCTTGAAACGTCAATGAGGATTATAGGATTAACCGGCGGGATTGGCAGTGGAAAAACAACAGTAGCTAAACTGTTTAAGGAATTGGGTGTTCCTGTTTATAATTCTGATTTGAGGGCAAAAAAGCTAATGAAGAATTCTAAAGAGATTAGAACTGCTGTTATGAATCTTTTAGGAAAAGATTCATATGTATTGGAAAGGTTAAACAAAAAATATATAGCGGATAAGGTTTTTAGTAATAAACAATTACTTCAAAAGCTTAATGCAATAGTGCATCCAGCTGTGAGAAAAGACTTTATTGGATGGGTAAAAAAGAAAAAAACTCCATATGTGATCCAGGAGGCAGCAATACTTTTTGAAAACAATTCTTATAAGAATTTTGATGAGGTTATACTTATAAAGGCCCCAATAGAGATCCGTTTAGAAAGAATTATAGCGAGAGATAATGGTTCAAAGGAAGAGATCTTAGCACGAATGCAGAATCAATGGGACGATTCTAAAAAGATTCCTTTATCTGATTATATTATTGAAAATGTAGACCTGGATCAGACCAAATTACAAGTGGAACAGATTCACCGCAAACTAACTGAAACTGTGGGATAACAGCTTTTTTAACATTTTTGTTAAGGTTAGGTTAAACAGGTGATACACTAAATGTTAAATTTTTAAATTTACCAAATCGATGAATAAGAGATTATTTGTTAGCATGGTCATTTTAATGAGCCTCTCTCTTATTGGGATCATCTCTGTGCAACTGTATTGGATAAAAAGTTCTGTTGAAGATAAAGAAGAACAATTTTCAAATGCAGTTTCTGAAGTTCTTAATAAAGTAACGGACAAAATTGAAGACCGTGAAATGGACGACTATTCTGAGAGATTTTTAAACCTAAAGGATAGTGTAGGAGAGTTTAAGAGTTCCCATTTGAGTAACATATTTTTTATTGATCGCGATTTAAATTCTAATGAGATTCTATTTTACTCTCATGGAATTTTGGAAGAGGATTATAATATCGCATCTACGTTCTTTGACAATAGCAATGGTAACGATACCACAACAATAAGAAATTACACGAGTAAACGCACGAAAACAGTTTATAAGGAGGATTTTGGATTAGATGGTAAAAGCTATAAACTTAATCCTATTCAAAAACTAGAAAAAGTGGGGGGCTTATCATCTATAGACAAGGCAATTTTTGATGATGTTTATAGGGAATATGCAGAGAAAGTTCCAATTCATAAACGGGTTACAAGGCAAGAGATAGAATTATTGCTTGACCGTGAGTTGGAAAACCGAGGTATGGATATTGACTATGAATACGGTGTCTATAGCAAGGGATTACCTACTAAAGTGAAATCTAAACGGTTCAAATTTGGAGGTACAACAGTATATAAAGCTCCATTCTTTAAAAACAGTGAGGGTATGAGCAACTTTACACTCTTATTATCTTTTCCTAAAAAGAAAAAGTTCTTGATGCAATCCATTCTTGGAATGGCAATTTTATCTCTAATTTTTACACTTATCATAGTTGTGGCATATTCAGGAGCAATTTATCAGTTAATAAAACAAAAACAGATATCAGAAATAAAGTCGGATTTTATAAATAATATGACTCATGAGTTTAAAACACCCATTGCTACTATAAACTTGGCGGTTGAAGCTATCAAAAATCCAAAAATTATTGGAGATCAGGAAAAGGTACAACGATATTTGAAAATGATAAGGGAAGAGAATAAAAGAATGCATGCTCAGGTTGAAAATGTTCTAAGGATCTCTAAGCTTGAAAAAAATCAATTGGATATTAGCAAGGATAGGGTTGATGTTCACGACATTATTAATAAAGCAATTACCCATGTTCAGCTTATTGTCACCGATAGAGGAGGATATATTCACACCAATTTAGATGCGATAAGATCGGAAGTGTTGGCAAATGAGATGCACTTTGGAAATGTGATTGTAAATATTTTGGATAATGCTGTGAAATATTCGCCAGAGGCACCAAAAATTGATGTCTTTACGGAGATTGCCAATAATTATATTGTCATTAAAATACAAGACCAGGGTGCGGGAATGAGTAAAGCGGTGTTGAAAAAAGTATTTGAAAAATTTTATAGAGAATACACCGGAGATATACATAATGTTAAAGGACATGGGCTAGGACTGGCTTATGTAAAGAAAATTGTAGAAGATCACCAAGGGGAAGTTTATGCTGAAAGTGAAAAAGATAAAGGAAGTAGCTTCTATATTAAGCTACCATTAATTTAAAAATATATGGAAACAGTAAACAAAAAAATACTTTTAGTCGAAGACGATCCTAATTTTGGAATCGTATTAAAGGACTATCTATCCATGAACGATTTTGATGTTATTTTGGCAAAGAACGGAATGGAAGGATTTGAGAAATTTAAAAAAGACAATTTTGATGTCTGCATATTGGATGTGATGATGCCTTATAAGGATGGGTTTACCCTCGCAAGGGAAATTCGGGAGAAGAATGAGAACGTTCCAATCGTTTTTCTCACAGCCAAAACTATGAAAGAAGACGTTCTTAAAGGTTATAAAGCAGGTGCTGACGATTATTTGAACAAACCATTTGATTCTGAAGTTTTACTAATGAAATTAAGGGCTATTCTTCAGAGAAAGGCTTCTAATACCCTGGCTGATAGTAAACAATTTGAATTTAATATTGGAAACTTTCATTTAAATTCTAAGCTAAGATTTCTTAAATACAAGGAAGAAGAGCCAATAAAACTCTCACCAAAGGAAAATGAATTGTTAAGGTTGCTGGCTTTGCATGAGAATGACCTTATGCCCAGGGAGTTGGCTCTGACTAAAATATGGCGTGATGACAATTATTTTACGTCCAGAAGTATGGATGTTTATATCGCCAAATTACGTAAGTATCTTAAAAGGGATGACGTGGTTGAGATTCTGAATATTCACGGCGAAGGATTCAGGCTTGTAGTAAAAACACAGTAAAATATATAAGTTAAAGAGAATTAGGCATCCGGTAATGGATGCCTTTTTTATTAAAATTATATTAACCCTAAGATTCGGTTGACAATTTCCTCAGCAGGCATATTTATTGAAACCTTTATGGCATTTTGAGGTACCTCCAGGGTTTCAAACTGGGACTTAAGAAGTTCCGCTGGCATAAAATGACCTTTTCTTTGGCGCAAGCGGTTCATTACATCTTCAAAAGAACCACTAAGGTAAATCCACCTTGCATTTTCCTGAAGATTAGCATCTAATATTCGCCTATAGGATTCCTTTAATGCGGAACAACCTATAATTGCACCTTCTGTACGCTTAGCAAGGGCAATTTCATTTAATTTTAATAACCAATCCCTTCGATCTTTGTCGGTTAACGGCTGTCCGGAGGCCATTTTTTTTACATTGGTTTTAGAATGATAGTCATCCCCATCATAAAAAGGTATTTCGAGTTCATTTGCCAGTAAATTACCAATAGTAGATTTACCACAACCTGAAACCCCCATAATAAAGTAAATTTTTGAATCCCCCTTTAGCATACTACAAGTCTTTTTTTAAATGCATAATTTTATCGAGTATCTCATTAAATGGAGTATTTATGTCTACCCATATAATATCCTTATTTTTTCCAAACCAAGTCAACTGCCTTTTTGCAAATCGACGCGTATTCTTCTTTATTTCTGAAATAGTAAAATCCAGGTCCCATTTTCCATCAAAAAAGTTGAAAAGTTCTTTGTAACCTACAGTTTGCAAGGCATTTAAATGTTTGTGTTTATATAATGATTTGGCTTCCTCTATAAGTCCGTTTTCGATCATGGCATCCACCCGCGTATTTATTTTGTCATAAAGTATGCTTCTTTCAGTAGAAAGGCCTATCATAATGGAATTAAATGGTCGGGGTGGCTTCTTTTTATTTAGAAAAGAAGAATAGGTTTTACCAGTACCAAGGCATATTTCCAGAGCACGAATGATTCTATGGGGATTTTGAATATCCACTTTAGCATAATATTGTGGATCCAGTTCTTTAAGTTGATTTTGTAAAACTTCGATTCCTTCCTGCTTATGAATATTATTTAATTTGGTTCTTATTTCCCTATCAACCCCGGGGAAAGTGTCTAAACCATGATTAACCGCATCAAGATATAAGCCACTGCCACCCACCATGATGGCAATATCATATTTTTTAAAAAGGATATCGAGGACATTTAAGGCATCCTTTTTAAAATCCCCAACATTGTATATTTCCTGAATACTCTTATGTTGAATAAAATGATGTGGTACCAATTCTAAATCATGTCTGGAAGGAACTGCAGTGCCTATTGACATTTCCTTGTAAAATTGCCTGGAGTCTGCAGAGATAATCTCCGTTTTGAAATATGTTGCCAGGTCAATAGCTAATTTAGTTTTACCAATAGCAGTTGGCCCTGCAACTGTAATAAGCACCTTCTTCATTATAGTTTACCTCCACAATTAAAACAATGCTTTGCTTCAGGTGTATGTCCCGCGCTTAAACAATTTTCACAGACTATTTTTTCTTCACTAAGACCCTTTTTATGTTTCTTAGCAAATTCAACAGTAACAATTCCAGTTGGTACTGCAATAATACCATAACCAATAATCATGATTAAGGTGGCAATAAACTGCCCTAGCCCGGTTTCAGGTGAAATATCACCATAACCTACGGTTGTTAATGTCACAATGGTCCAATATACACTATGGGGTATACTATTAAAGCCATGTCCGGGACCTTCAATTAAATACATAATTGTCCCAAGTATTACAGAAACAATTAATACGAAGAAAACAAAAATGAAAATTTTGGTTCTGCTGGCCCTTAATGCCCGCAATAAATTATTTGATTCCCCTACAAATCGAACCAGTTTAAGTATTCTAAAGACACGCAATAATCGTAAAGCCCTAAATGCTGTAATATACTGGGAACCGCCTATGAAAAACGACAAGTATTTTGGAATAGTGGAAAGAAGATCGACGACGCCAAAAAAACTAAAAACATACTTTGATGGCTTTTTTATACAAATAAGACGAAGGATGTATTCCAAAGTAAACAATATTGTAACTACCCATTCTGAAATATTAAGAAATGAATGGTATTTCGCATCTATTCTGGGGACGCTCTCCAGCATAACTATAATAACACTATATACAATTACTATTAGCAGGACTATATCAAATAGCTTTCCTACCGGCGTATGAGTGCCATATATTATTTCGTGAAGCTTAAATCTCCAGCCTTTTTTTGGTTTAAATTCTGTCTCTCTATCTGTCACATGTTATTTTTCAATTCAATAATCTCAAGTACTTTTTTTTCTTTCAGGTACGATTCAATAATTTTTCTGGTATACCGGGAGTTATTCATAGGGGTAATAATTGATTCTAAGATATGAATATTATTTATTTGATAATTAAGGTTATAAAAACCCAAACCACTAAATTCCCCATTCTTGATTAGAATTGCACTGTGTTCACCAATTTCCCTGCCCTTGTCAACAATGATTAAATTATCTGATAATATATCATAGCCATTTATTTGTATAGGATGTTTTTCATTTGAGGATGTAATTTGTTTGCCCTGTATATTATACTTGGGTTTATTCTTAATGAGTTCTTCATTTTCCTTTAGCAATGCTATTAATTCATTGCCGGTTTTTTCGTAGGTAACCTTTTTGGTCTCTTTTTGTATTTGTCTGGCCAGGTCCCCACTTTTTAAAAAGTGACGGTTAACACGTTTTTTGATATTGTTACTTTTTCCAAGGAAAATTATATCACCATCTTTATTGTGCATGTAATAAACACCGACCTCTGTTGGCATACTTTCCACAATATCCAACTGCCTTTGTGAGAGTTCACCCAGTGTCTCTTCACGTACAATTTCTTTTATTATGGACTTATCACTGTCTTTGGCAAGTAAAAGTTTGAATAATTTTAACGTAGCCAGCGCATCACCGTTGGCCCTGTGTCGGTCACTTACCGGAATGCCTAATGAGCGAACCAGTTTACCCAGGCTATGCGATTCCGCATCCGGGATCAACTTTTTTGACAAATCCACAGTGCACAGGGTTTTCCTCTCAAAATCAAATCCTAATCTTCTAAATTCCGTTCGTAAGATTCTATAATCAAATTGGGCATTATGGGCAACAATGACGGTATCTTTGGTTATTTCAACAATGCGTTTTGCCACTTCATAAAATTTAGGGGCATTACGCAACATTTTGTTACTAATTCCCGTGAGATTAACTACAAAGGGCTGAATTTCCTTTTCTGGATTTACAAGACTAATGAATTTGTCTACAACTTTATGTCCGTCAAATTTATGAATGGCAATTTCTGTAATCCCTTCTTCATTATATTTTCCTCCCGTAGTTTCTATATCAAGTATGGCGTACATATTGTTTTATAACCAAATTGTGGTATACTTAATTTACATTAGTTATTTCTAATACCAAAGATACTACTTCCTATGCGTACCATTGTACTGCCGTGCTGAATTGCAATTTTATAATCTCCACTCATACCCATTGATAGTACATTTACATCGGGTATTTTATTTTTTATTTTTGAGTAGATTGAATTTAAATATGAAAACTCCTTACCTATTTGTTCCTCGTTATCAGTAAAAGTGGCCATACCCATCAAGCCCTTTACATTCACATTTTTGAGATTTCCAAATTCCTCCGAATTTATTATTTCAAATAACTCTGTTTCATTAAGCCCAAATTTTGTTTGTTCCTGAGCAATATGCATCTGAAGTAAGCAGTTAATCTTACGATTATGTTTTATGCCTTGTTTGTTAATTTCCTTTAAAAGCTTTAGACTATCCACGCCATGAATTAATGATACAAACTCACCCAAGTATTTTACCTTATTGGTTTGTACATGTCCTATCATATGCCATTCAATATCTTTGGGTAATTCATTCCATTTAATAGCCATTTCCTGAATTTTGTTTTCCCCAAAAATACGCTGGCCAGCTTCATAGGCTTCCATTATTTCTTCATTGGTCTTTGTTTTGGATACAGCAACCAGGCTTATCTCTTTAGGAAGATTGTCGAGGACCTTAAGTAGATTTTTTTTTATTGACACTTATTTTTTATTTGAAATTAGTCAATTATATGCTTTGCATACCCGCTCTACGCTTTTCCGTATCTGCTATTATTGATGGCATTAAGCTGAATCTTTAACTTTCTGATGAACCTAAATCGTAGATAGCGAGTGCGCTTCTAAGTTTTGGTTCAATGTATGTACTTTTTGGAGGCATAACCAATCCTGCGTCCGCTATTGCCTTTATCTCTTCAACGTCTAATGGGACCAAACCAAAACCTACTGCAAAATTTCCATTGTCAATTTCATCTTTCATCTTAAGGACATTACGTTTCCCATAACCATATTGGATCCGTTTGTCATTTCTTAAATCTTTTATTTCTAGTATAGGTTCAAGAATAGTCTTGAATAAAATCTGGGTATCGAGTTCACTCAGGGCATCGGTAAATTTATAAACACTTTTCCTTAGGTATAATGAATAAAATGAGCCCTTAAGATACATGCTAAAATGATGCTTTTTATTTGGCCTGTACAATTGATTGCCATGATTTTTAATCCTAAAAAATTCATCGAGTTTTACAAGAAACTCCTCAGTCGTAAGCCCGTTTAGATCTCGAACCATACGGTTAAATTCAAAGATTTTAATTTCTGATTCGGGGATTAAATAACTCATTATAAAATTATAAGGTTCGCTACCAGTATGATCAGGGTTTCTCTTTTTTGATAAAATCGATAAAAGATTGGAAGATGCACTTCTGTGATGGCCATCAGCTATATATAAAGTATTAACCTTGTTAAATTCATTCTGAAATGCTATTAATGTACTATTTCCTGAAATTTTCCAAAGCGTATGTGTTACATTATCTGGTGTTGTAAAATGACATTCTGGATTATTTGAAGTTTCCTTATCAATTAAATTTGATATTTCTCTGGAATCCGGGTAAATCATCAAAACCGGTTCTGCTTTGAACTGAACTAATTGCAGATAATTCGCAAATAATCTTTCCCGTTTTTCAAGAGTATTTTCATGTTTTTTAATTACAGAATTCCTATAATCTTCTGTACTTGTTGCACATATAATTCCACAGCAATTAAAATTATCCTTTTCTATTTTATAAATATAAAAGCTATTCTCATTGTCCTTTAATAGAATCTGATCTTCTAAAAACTCCAAATAACGGTTATGAATTAGTTTAAAACGTTCTTTGCCGGAGACCTTTCTATTAAGGCTATTACCAGGATTAATTATATTTAAAAAAGAAAATGGGTTGTGGTTTAAGACGCAGTCTAATTCTTTTTTTGAATATTCTTCGTACGAACGCGAAGCAACGAATGACACTTTATCTTTTGCCGGCCGTATTCCCTTAAATGGTTTAATAACTGCCATAGAATTATTGGGCAAATTGAATGGCCACTTTTTCTGCCTTACGCGATTCCGAATAGTCGTAAAATCCTTCCCCCGATTTAACTCCCGTTTTACCCGCCATTACCATATTCACAAGAAGTGGACATGGAGCATATTTGGGGTTTTTAAACCCGTAATACATTACATTCAGAATTGAAAGGCATACGTCAAGTCCAATGAAGTCTGCTAATTGCAAGGGTCCCATAGGATGTGCCATACCTAATTTCATTACCGTATCAATTTCTGATACACCAGCTACCTTGTTATAAAGGGTTTCGATTGCCTCATTTATCATAGGCATCAAAATTCTGTTAGATACAAATCCGGGATAATCATTTACTTCGGTGGCTATTTTACCTAATTTTTCAGAAATTTCCATCACCGTTGCAGTAACTCCATCGCTAGTGTTATAACCTCTTATAATCTCTACCAATTTCATTACGGGTACCGGATTCATAAAGTGCATTCCAATTACCTTGTCTGGTCTTTGGGTAACTGCCGCAATTTGTGTTATTGAAATGGAAGATGTATTAGTGGCCAGAATAGTGTTTTCATCGCAATGGATGTCGAGTTCTTTAAAAATGGATAATTTTAATTCCACATTTTCGGTTGCGGCTTCAATTACCAGGCCCACTTCATTTACCCCTTCCTTCAATGAGGTATATGTAGCAATATTCTCTAATGTATTTATCTTTTCATTTTTAGTAATGACGTTCTTTAACAACATCCTGTCCAGATTATTGGAAATTGTTAAGGTCCCTTTGTCGAGAGCTTCCTGTGAGATGTCAACCAGGTGTACCTTATAACCATTTTGCGCAAATACATGCGCAATTCCATTACCCATGGTACCTGCCCCTATTACTGCAATTGTTGTTATCATTTTATGCCGATTAATAAGTGAAAATTACTTAATGTACTTTTTACTCTAAACCCATTAGTTTTTGAAAGACGAAATTACCTGTAAGGCAACATCCAATGCTTGTGTTCCCTGTTTTAACGTTACCACAGGAGTACTATCATTATTTATGGCCTGTGCAAAGGTTTCAAGTTCATCCTGGATTGCATTATTATTTAGAATTTCGGGGTTTTCAAAATAAATCTGTTTTTTATCTCCTTCCGCATTCTGAAGTACCATATCAAATTCTCCGGGTATTTCCGGAGCGTCTTTCATTTTAACAACTTCGACTTGTTTTTCAAGGAAATCCACAGATATATACGCGTCTCGCTGAAAAAACCTTGATTTCCTCATGTTTTTTAATGAGATTCTACTGGCAGTAAGATTAGCAACACATCCATTTTCGAATTCAATTCTGGCATTGGCAATATCCGGGGATTTGCTAATTACGGATACGCCACTCGCATTAACTCTTTTTACTTCGGAGTTGACTACACTAAGAATTACATCTATATCATGAATCATTAAATCTAATACCACTGGTACATCAGTTCCTCTGGGGTTGAATTCTGCTAGCCGGTGGGTTTCAATAAACATAGGGTCCTTGATATTATTTTTAACGGCTCCAAAAGCGGGGTTAAAACGTTCTACATGTCCCACCTGTCCTTTCACCTGATTCAAATCCTCAATTATCAGAAGCTCCTCTGCTTCCTTCAAAGTGTTGGTAATGGGTTTTTCGATAAAAACGTGTTTTCCTTTCTGCATTGCTTTCTTCGCACACTCGTAATGCGATAAGGTTGGTGTAACGATATCTACAACGTCTACCTCGTTCATTAAAGAATCTATATTTTCAAAATACCGATATCCAAATTCTGCCTCAACCTCCTTACTGTTGGCGGCATCCGGGTCAAAAAAACCAATTAAATTATATTCATGGGATTCACTAAGAAGGCGTAAATGAATTTTACCTAAATGTCCTGCGCCTAAGACGCCAACTTTGAGCATAAGTTTATGTTTTTTCAAAAATAAGGAGATTAATTCTAAATTATGCTAATGTATCACTTGGAAAATACACCTATTCCAATTTGATTTTCTAATTTTAGCAACACAAAACCAAACTATTGAAAGATACTTTCAAACATAAAGGAATGCGCAATAAACTTGTAGACATTATTGCTGCCAAGAATATAAAAAATAAAAAAGTTTTGGACGCTATCAGGGTGGTTCCTAGACATTTATTTATGGATAGTAGTTTTGAAGATCATGCCTACCAGGATAAAGCCTTTCCTATTGCTGCAGAGCAAACCATATCGCAACCATACACTGTAGCTTTTCAAACAGAATTGTTGGAATTAAATCCTGGGGATAAAATATTGGAAATTGGAACAGGAAGTGGTTATCAGACGGCCGTGCTTCTGCAATTGAAGGCCAAGGTGTTCACAATTGAAAGACAATTAGAATTATTCAAAAAAACCTCTATATTTTTTAAGAAAATGGGATACAGACCTAAAAAATTTAACTTTGGAGATGGATATAAGGGGCTTCCAGCGGAGGCTCCTTTTGAAGGAATTATAGTAACGGCGGGGGCTCCTGAAATTCCGAAGGCTCTGTTATCTCAATTAAAAATTGGAGGCAAATTAGTAATCCCTGTTGGTTTGGATGATCAGATTATGACGCGTATAATAAGAAAATCAGAAAATGAATTTGAACGACAGGAATTTGGTTCCTTTCGATTCGTACCACTTTTAGAAGATAAAAATTAATTAATTCACATCCAGCTTAACGAATAATATGGTGTTTAATTATTAAAATTCTTTTTAAGACGATCCAGATTTCTTTTATTGTCCCTATCCTTAATGCTTTCCCGTTTGTCATATAATTTTTTTCCTTTAGCCAGAACAATTTTGAGTTTAGCTAATCCTTTGTCATTCACAAAAAGATTCGATGGAATAATTGTAAGTCCTGTATTTTTTACTTCTTTCTGCAGTTTTCTCAATTCTTGTTTTTTTAACAGAAGTTTGCGGGCGGCTTTAGGTTTGTGGTTAAAATGCGTGGCGTGTGAATATTCATCAACTTGCATATTAATAACAAAAAGCTCTCCCTGTTCGTTGAACTCACAAAAACTTTCTGTGATGGAAGCTTTACCCAGTCGAATAGATTTAATTTCAGTTCCTGTTAGTACCATTCCTGCTATATAAGTATCCAGGAATTCATATTCAAAACGGGCTTTTTTGTTTTTTATATTTATGGTTTTCTGCATAAGTAGCAAAAGTAAGAACAAATACCAGAGTAATATATGTTGGAAATCGGATTTATTTTTCTGAAAAGTGTAAAGAAAACAAGACTTTTACGATTACTATAAAAACTTTTCTATGTTGAGATATATCTTTATCATTATCTTATTTATGACAATTGGCTGCAAGAATAAGAACTCAGATAAAATTGCCGTTCAAGATATTATAGACAAATCTATAGAAGTCTCTGGTGGAAATCTGTACAGATCGTGTAATTTATCCTTCACCTTTCGGAATGTTAGGTATGAATTAGAAAATATTACAGGAAAAAAGATATTAAAGCGAATTGTCACTAATGATTCCAGCACCATTTTGGATATTCTTAAGCACAATAGTTTTCAGCGATACATAAATGGGAACCCTGTAATTTTAGCTGACTCTATGGTAACCAAATATTCAAACTCAATAAATTCTGTTCATTATTTCGCTTATCTTCCATATGGGTTAAATGACCCTGCGGTGAATAAAAAGCTTCTTGGTGAAACGCAAATTGGGGAAAGGCTGTACTATAAGGTTGAAGTTACTTTTGATGAAAAAGATGGAGGTGAAGATTATGATGATATTTATATATATTGGATTAATAAAGAGACCTTTAAGCCAGATTACTTAGCATATGAATTTAATATAGATGGTGGAGGAACCAGATTTCGTGAAGCGTTTAATGAAAGAATAATAAAAGGTATTCGCTTTGTTGATTATAATAATTATGAAGCTGCAGCCAATAAATCTGTGTATGAATTGGAAGCACTATTTAAAGCAAAAAAATTAAAACTTTTATCAACAATAAATCTGAAAGATATTGTAGTTAGTCCGGGCAATTGCAATTAAAATGTAAGCGGTTGGTAGTGATATTTTTACCAATTAACTGTACAATGAAAAGACTACCATTGTCATAATCGTCCATAGACCCGTATTTCTCTTCTCCCAGCATTTTATTGACAAATTCCGGAGTGGAATTGCTATGTCCCACCACAAGGACATTTTTCCCTAAGTTATCCATCTTAAATTGCTCAACATCAATATTTGATGCGTCATAATATTGAACAGTGATTTCTTGCTTAACAGAAGTTGGTGCGGCTGTCATGGTTGTTCTTTCGTAATCTGTAGAATAAATTGCATGCAGTTCAACATCTTTCAATATCTCTGCCCAGTGCATAGCTCGGCCAAGTCCTTTTTGGCTTAATTCAGGATCAATGTCTTCTGAATCACTTCTGATCTTTTCTGCATGTCTTATGAAATAATAAGTAGATACGGCAGGCTCAACGTAAGCATCTGATAATTTTTGATCATCTTTGCAAGAGATAATGCCAGTTAATAAAAAGGCAAAGATTAGAAGTTTAATTGTTTTCATGCTAGATTGGTTTGTATAAGTTTAATGTATGCTCTAATTTAACTGAATTTCAGTAAAATTAGTATGTTAGCACTTTGTTTTTTATATAGTTATGTTGAATAAAATCTTGTTTCTATGTATGGTTTTGACCGTGCTTTCTGTAAAATCTCAGGAACCGGAATTACCCACTGATTACAGACAACATAACCTTACTGAATTTAATAGTAGTTTATTGATTCCGGTCTTTTCATTCGACAGAAATAATCCTCAATCGGTGGCATTATGGACCAGATGGCAATGGCAAACAATAGACGGAAGTCCCACAACCTTATTTTTAAACTATACTCGAAAGTTAAACAACGAATCTAGCATTGCAGGTGGGTTCCTTCAGCATAATACAGGTGTATTTGTCAATAAAGGAGGAGTATTGAATTATGCATATAACTTTGTGTTGAACCCTAAAACCCAAATTACACTGGGTATTAATGTCATGGGCTATCAGCAAAAACTTGCTGAAGAGTTTAATTTGAACCCCGATATAGATTTACCCATATTTGAAGAAAAAAACAGCTTTATTCTTCAAATTGCCCCGGCTGCTAAACTTCAATTCAATGCTTTTACTTTTGGAATTGCAATGGAAAATTTGGTAGATCGGAATTTTACAACGAATGAGGGGAATGCCAGTGCCACAGGTTTAATTTATTTGGGTCTGGCAAGTTATGATATACCCATAACAATATTCGGTGATTCTCATAGTTCATACATCAGGCCTGCAATATATTATAAACGTTTACCGGATTTTGATAATCAGATAGGACTTAATACTTTATTTTCCACGCCGAAATTTTGGGCACAAGCCGGATATAATAGTTTTTATGGTATTTCTACCGGGATAGGGGGCCGCTTCTTTAAAAAGTTGTCTCTCGGGGCTTTAGTTGAATTTGGAACCAGTTCGGAGATCAAGGGTGAGGATCCGAGTTTTGAAATTATCACTGCCTTTAATTTTGGGCAACAAACTTTTGAAATTCCCGAAGAAATAATCGATGAGGAACCAATTGAGGAGGCTGCAGTTTTGGAAGCTGAACAAGAACAAATAAACAAAGAAGAGGCCATACGGGAAGCCCAAAGAAAACAGGATTCTCTGGCGGCCGTTAAAGCAGCAGAAATATTAGCGCTGGAACAACTTCAGGATCAGAAAAGAAAGGACTCAATTGCAGTTGTAAACCAACAAATTGAATTAGCCAAAGTCAGAGAACAGGCCGAAAAGAAAAGAGAGGACTCTGTTAGAATAGCAAAAGAGGCGGCCGCTATTGCTGTCATAAAAGCGCTAGAAGAGAAAAGGAGGACAGACTCATTAAATACCGTCAAACAGGCAGAAGTATTGGCAGAGGTCATGAAACTCAGGGAGAAGAAAAGGCAGGATTCCATTGCTAAAGCACTTGAAAAGGAAAAAACGCCTGAAGTAGCCATAACTCCGGAAAAAGGTGAAAAATACGAAGAAGTGGGAACTGAAGACGGTTTAGAGCCCGGATTTTATTTAATAGCAAACGTCTTTGGCACCAAAAAATACTTCGAAGCTTTTATGAAGAAATTATCAGATGAAGGTTTACAACCTCAATCATTCTATCGAGCTAAGAATAAATATAATTATGTTTACTTGAAGCGTTATAACTCCATGCAGCAAGCGAGAAAAGCAAGGGATTCTAAATTGGGTGGACGTTACCTGGAGAAAACCTGGATTTATAGAGTTATTGGTAAGTAAACAACTATTTTTTGATTTCTTTTTTAACTAGAAGATCAAGGTATGCAATTGTATTAATAAGATATTTTCTATCACCTGTAATTGTTGCCATGGCTGTAGCTCCTTGAATCATAGTGTATAGCTGTTTTGCAAATTGTAAAGGAGTAACAGGTAGTTTTAATTCATTGTTCTTTACCCCGTTTTCCAAAATTAAAGCAATTTTCCCTTCAATAGTGCGTATTGTTTCATTGGCTGCCGCGTTTAGAGGAGCGTTATTATAATTGGCATCTACCCCAACATTTAAAACTGGACAACCTCCCATACCTGCTATAAAAGAGTCATAATTGCGATAAAAATCAGTAAGGAAAAATAATTTTTCCAGAGCAGTACCTTCGGTATTCAATTTGTCATCAATTGCCTGGAGCAGTCGTTTGCTATTATATTCAAAAGCGGCAAGAGCAAGGGCCTCTTTATTTTCAAAATTACCATATAATGCTCCCTTTGTAAGACCTGTTGCTTCAGTTAGGTCGTTCATGCTGGTTCCAACATAGCCATGCTTATTGAAGATGGGGGCTACAGTTTCAATAATGTACGCAGTGGTTCTCTCAGCTTTGGACGGCATAGGTCTTCAATTTTATACGAAGATAAAAAATCTATATACTGTATGGTATTTTAATTCATAAAAAAAATGTACCCTATGACGATGCAGATCGTAAGGGTACATTCTTCAATTATTAACAGTATTAATTAACTAACTCATTTTGATTTCTAAACACCAGACCGTCATCAAAAGAATCTATTAGCACAATACTATCCGCCTTAACTTTACCACCGAGTAATTCTTTAGAGAGGCTGTTTAACACCTCTTTCTGGATCACTCTTTTTATAGGCCTAGCTCCGTATTGTGGGTCATAACCACGTTGGGCGAGGTAAGATATGGCTTCATCAGTCGCATCAATAGTGATATGTTGCTTGGAGAGCATGTTTTTAAGATGCCCCAGTTGCAATTTTACAATCAGCGTAATATCCTCCTTATTAAGGGGAGTAAACATGATAATATCATCTATTCTGTTAAGGAATTCAGGGCGAATCGTTTTTCTAAGAAGTCCAAGAACCTCAACTCGGGCAGACTCCATTGCAGAATAAATGTCATCTAAGACCTCAAATTTTTCCTGAATGATATGGCTACCCATATTGCTGGTCATTATGATAATAGTATTTTTGAAATCGGCAACTCTCCCTTTGTTATCTGTTAGCCTTCCTTCATCAAGCACCTGTAATAGAACATTAAATGTATCCGGATGTGCTTTTTCTATCTCATCTAAAAGTATAACAGAATAGGGTTTACGGCGCACTGCCTCTGTAAGTTGACCACCTTCATCATAACCGATGTACCCGGGAGGTGCCCCTACCAATCTACTTACTGAGTGACGTTCCTGATATTCACTCATATCAATTCGCGTAAGTGCATTTTCATCATCAAATAAATAAGCAGCTAAAGTTTTTGCCAGTTCGGTCTTTCCAACGCCTGTAGTCCCGAGGAATAAGAATGACCCAATGGGGCGTTTGGCATCCTGCAAACCTGCTCTGCTTCTTCTTATAGCATCAGAAACGGCCTGAATGGCCTCATCCTGCCCAACAACGCGTTTATGTAATACATCTTCCAGATTCAATAACTTTTCTCGTTCGCTTTGTAACATCTTAGTCACCGGAATACCTGTCCATTTTGCGACAACTTCAGCAATATCTTCGGTAGTTACTTCTTCTTTGATAAGGGTTCCTTTTTTCTGCTCAGTGCTAAGATCCTTTTGAAATGATTCTAATTTCGCATGGGCTTCCTTAATTTTTCCATATCGCAATTCCGCTACTTTACCGTAGTCTCCATTTCGCTCTGCTCTTTCGGCCTCCTGTTTGAAATTTTCAATATCCAGTTTTGTTTTTTGAATATTCTCAATTACCGTTTTTTCGCTTTCCCACTTGGCAAAAATTTCATTTCTTTCTTCTTTGAGATTAGCCAGATCTACATTAAGTAATTTAAGTTTAGCTTGATCATCTTCTCTTTTGATTGCTTCAATTTCAATCTCCAATTGCATTATCTTTCTATCCAGTACATCCAGTTCTTCGGGTTTAGAATTTATCTCCATACGCAGTTTAGCCGCAGCCTCATCTATTAAGTCAATAGCTTTATCGGGCAAAAATCTATTTGTAATATATCGCTGTGATAATTCTACTGCTGAAATAACAGCTTCGTCCATAATTCTTACTTTATGGTGTGCCTCATATTTTTCCTTAATACCTCTCAAAATTGAAATGGCACTTTCCGTATCAGGTTCATTTACTTTAACTTTTTGAAACCTGCGCTCCAGGGCTTTATCTTTTTCAAAGTATTTTTGATATTCATCCAATGTTGTGGCACCAATAGCGCGTAAATCCCCTCTTGCCAAAGCGGGTTTTAGGATGTTTGCCGCATCCATTGCTCCTTGTCCTCCACCGGCACCAACAAGGGTGTGTATTTCGTCGATAAATAGTACAATATCGCCATCTGAGCTGGTAACCTCTTTAATAACAGACTTTAGTCTTTCCTCAAATTCTCCTTTGTATTTTGCACCAGCTATAAGCGCCCCCATATCCAGGGAATAAATCACTTTATCTTTTAAATTTTCAGGGATATCTCCCTGAATAATTCTATGCGCAAGTCCTTCGGCAATTGCAGTTTTACCGGTACCTGGTTCCCCAACCAACATGGGGTTATTCTTGGTCCTTCTGGAAAGAATTTGAAGTATTCTTCTAATTTCTTCATCCCGGCCAATAACGGGATCCAGTTTACCTTTATCCGCCAGATCATTCAGGTTTCTCGCAAATTTATTCAATGAATTATAAGTTTCTTCGGCACTTTGAGAAGTAACTTTACCTCCTTTTCGCAATTCTTCTATTGCAGCCAAAAGACCTTTTTCCTGAATACCCTGATCTTTCAATATTCTTGAAATTTTACTTTTGGATTTAAAAAGAGCAACTATTAGATGTTCGATGGAAACATATTCATCCTCCATCTTTCTCGCGATAACGTTAGCTTCATTCAAAGTTTTGCCCGCTTCTTTAGAAAAGAGTATTTCTCCGCCAGAGACCTTTGGTAAACTTTCCAGATCTTTCTCAAGTATTTGATTTACAAGAGATATATTAACATTTAATTTTTTTAAGATAAATGGGAGCACATTCTCATCAATCTCCGCGATTGATTTATAAATATGTTCATTTTCAATTTGCGGATTCTCCATACTCTGCGCAAGTATTTGCGCATGTTGTATGGCCTCCTGGGATTTTATGGTAAAATTATTAATGTTCATTATATATATTTTTTCGAGTTAATGTTTAATTTTGAATTATATAGGACAACAATCTTACCACGGGGAATAAACAGACAAAATGTCGGAAAAATCACTTTATTGCAGGACATTTCGACAGGGTGTATGGAAATATAAAAAATCCGACTAATCAGCCTTATACAGAAAAATGGGAATATTTAATAACTTATTTAGTAGTAAAAACACAAATTCTGAAGAACAGAAGGATCAATTGACATGGATACCATTAACATCTGTGGATCAGCTTATTGAGATTGAACAAAACTCTTGCAAAAGGCCTCAGATTATTTTTAAGCATTCCACCACATGTGGTATCAGCAGTATGGTACTCAGATCTTTCAGAAGTACATATTTCCTTGAGGAGAATCAGGCCGATTTATATTTTTTGGATTTGCAGAGATACAGGGAAGTTTCCAACGAAGTTGCAAATAAATTTCAGGTATACCACCAATCACCTCAACTGTTGATAATAAAAAGTGGTATCGCAGTAGCCCATGAATCGCATGGGGGCATTACATCACTCAATTTATCAAGCTATATATAAAAAAACCCCGAAAGTTCGGGGTTCTAATTTTAATTAAACTTCTGTCTTACGACAATATCCTTCAATCTTGATTTTAAATCTTCACCTGCATCATAAACCATTTGCTCATTAGAAGGAAATGGTATTGCAACCCTATTTAAAAGCGGAACAAGATCATTATCAAGCGCTCTTTTATCACCGTTGTAATTTGCATAAACATGTTCAAATACAAATTCGCTACTAATAGGGTATGAAATGAGTTGTTGTTTCTTTTGTAAATCTATATAGCTTACATTACCGGTAACTTGTGCCGATTTAAGCTGCGTAAACTGATAGAAATTACAACTTACCGTCCTGAATCTGTCAATCTTTATTTCGTTACCCAGACTATCTTTTACTACCCGACCATCAGCATCAACCAGTACTTCGACTCCATCTTTAATCTGCTTTTCCTTAATAATCTGCTTCTCCTGGATTTGTTCAGGAGAGATGTTAATGGCTCTGAAAGCAACTTCCATTTCATAATCATAGTTGACTTCAGCTAATGGATTAGTATGATACTGCGTCCATTGATTGTTTAATCCGTAAGTGTTAAAATTCAATAGTTCTTCTTCTAGACGTTCAGGTACTATTTGCTCTGTATCATTAACCATGTTTACTTTAACATAGTCCAAACCTTTGATATAGGCCTCGTCCATTTTTTCTCTGCTATCAGCAAATCCAGGACTTAATTCATTCAGATATTCAAAATCCCTATAAGCATTTCTATAGTCCTCCTTGTATTTTGCATTCTGTAACAACTCTGAAGCGTTATTATATAAATAATCGGATAAATTGTCTTTTGCTACAAGTATCTCATTATCGTAATTGCTAAAAGAAAATCTGGCATTCCTATCTTCCTCATATACCTGTAGGGGCAAAAGCGGCTTTATTTGCTCCTGAATATTTTTTAAGCGGCTATACCCCTTAAATATGGCATTGTAATTAGCAGGGTTACCTTCTTTCTTTAAATAAGCAATATTTTCTAATTCCCTCTGAGTATATTTTTTGAAAGCTTCTTCAAGAAGCAACACATAGGGTTGGTTGCCTTTTTTAGTTTTATTATCGGCCAGATTTCTTATAGCCTTATTTATGGCAGCGGAATAATTGCCCGTATTTATGGCCTCCTGGGTTTTTTTAACACCTCCACAAGCTATTAAAAGAACCAAAATTGTTGTAAAGAGTATCGTTTTTTTCATGATAAAATATTTAAGGGTTTTAACAGCAGTTTTCAATAGCTGTGCCAAAACGCATATAGTTCATAACGAAAAACGATAATGTATCGTATAAATTCGGTAAAATGATCTTATAGGTTACTCAATTAAAGAATATCTTACAAGGGAGGCAACAATTTGGTTTCTACATTGCCAAACCCGATGCGCACACCATCTTTTTCACAAAATCCTTTTAAAGTTATGGTGTCTAAATCTTGAATTGAAGTCCTTTTTTCCCCATTCTGAAGGCTAACAGGCCTAGTTCCCTGCCACGCCAATTCCAACATTGAACCATAAGAATCAGGGGTTGTACCAGAAATTGTACCACTTCCCATAAGATCGCCACTAAGTATCTTACATCCATTTGAGGTATGATGAGTTAACTGTTGGGCCATAGTCCAATACATATATTTGAAGTTAGATTTTGTGATTGTCGTAGGATCCTCACCCTCAGGGGCAATCGAAACTTCCAAATGAATATCATAGCTATTTTTTCCTTGTTGCTGAAGATAGGGTAGTGGTTTGGGGTCTTGTTTTGGACTTTCAACCCTAAAAGGTTCAAGAGCCTCCATGGTAACAATCCAGGGTGAAATAGAAGAAGCAAAATTCTTAGCCATAAATGGCCCCAGGGGTACGTATTCCCATTTTTGTATATCCCTGGCACTCCAGTCATTTAATAAAACGAGTCCAAAAATATAATTTTCAGCCTCGTCAATAGGTAAAGATTCTCCTAATTTATTCGCGTCTGTTGTAATAAAGGCCATTTCCAATTCAAAGTCAACCATTTTAGAAGGTCCAAATTCAGGTTGGTTAGCCCCTTTGGGCAATGTCTGTCCCATAGGTCTTCGAATATTCTTCCCACTGGGAATTATAGTGGAACTTCTGCCGTGATAGCCAATTGGAATATGCAACCAGTTAGGCAACAAGGCATTTTCAGGGTCGCGGAACATAGTACCGATATTAGTGGCATGCTCTTTACTTGAATAAAAATCCGTATAATCTCCAATTTGTACAGGCAGTTGCATTTCTATCTCATCCAAAGTGAATAAGACAATTTTACGGTGTTCCTGATTTTCTTTTAGTATTGGATTAGTAATCTCAAAAATTTCACTTATCCTGTTACGCACTAAACGCCAGGTTTTTTTGCCATCCGAAATGAAATCGTTTAGAGTGTCCTGAAGGAAAATATCATCTGTAAGTGGAATTCCATTAAAATAACCCAGTTGATGCAGTGCTCCAAGATCAATGGCATGATCTCCTATTCTTGTACCAATTGTAATGACATCATCCCGTGTCAGGAAAACACCAAAAGGAATATTCTGTATTGGAAAATCAGAATTAGGGGCCACGGGTAGCCAGGTTTTTTTGGATGGATCATTTGATTTTGACAGCATGATATAATTGTTAATTTATGTTTGATAAATTCCTAATCAAATATATTATTTTCTTCTTATTAAAGTCTGGCAATTTGTACTTTTACGCCTCATTTAACACAAGAAGAAAATTATGCAACGCGACCATCAAATATTTGACCTAATTGCCGCAGAAAAAGAACGGCAGTTAAATGGGATAGAGCTTATTGCTTCTGAAAATTTTACCAGTCCACAAGTTATGGAAGCTGCGGGGTCCGTTCTAACTAATAAATATGCTGAGGGATACCCCGGGAAGCGCTATTACGGGGGATGTGAAGTAGTAGATAAGGTAGAACAACTGGCAATAGACAGAGCAAAAGAATTATTTGGCGCGGAATACGCAAATGTCCAACCGCATTCGGGATCACAAGCTAATGCCGCGGTATACCAGGCATGTTTAAATCCTGGGGATACAATTTTAGGCTTTGATCTTTCACATGGAGGACATCTTACTCATGGTTCACCCGTTAATTTTTCCGGAAAGCTTTATCGTCCGGTTTTTTACGGTGTAGATGAAGAAACTGGTGTAATAAACTACGATAAAATTGCGGAAATAGCCAAAAAGGAACACCCAAAGTTAATTATCGCGGGGGCTTCTGCTTATTCCCGGGATATGGATTTTAAAAGATTTCGTGAAATTGCGGATAGTGTAGATGCACTTTTACTGGCAGATATTGCACATCCGGCGGGATTAATCGCAAAAGGGATATTAAATGATCCTATACCACACTGTCATTTTGTTACAACAACAACACACAAAACCCTTAGAGGCCCCAGGGGAGGGTTAATTTTAATGGGGCAGGATTTTGAAAATCCCTTTGGAATTAGGCTGAAAAATGGAAATTTACGAAAAATGTCAGCCTTAATTAATCTTGCCGTTTTTCCCGGAAATCAAGGCGGACCTTTGGAGCATATAATTGCGGCCAAGGCAATAGCTTTTGGTGAGGCACTTTCGGACGACTTTTTGCATTATATGCTGCAGGTAAAGAAAAATGCTGAGGCCATGGCAGCGGCTTTTGTTGCAAAAGATTACAAGATAATTTCTGGAGGAACAGATAATCATATGATGCTCATAGATCTTCGCAATAAAAATATTACAGG
Organism: uncultured Eudoraea sp.; assembly: GCA_964536335.1. Lineage (GTDB taxonomy): Bacteria > Bacteroidota > Bacteroidia > Flavobacteriales > Flavobacteriaceae > Eudoraea. Next base: position 63,647 of record CAZHWD010000002.1, read on the forward strand.
AAAGGATGCTGAAAACATTCTGGTTAAAGCAGATATTACTGCAAATAAAAATATGGTTCCATTTGATGATAAATCACCCTTTATAACTTCAGGAATTAGATTTGGAACAGCTGCCATAACTACCAGAGGCCTTAAAGAGAAGGATATGACTGTAATTGTAGACTTAATAGATGAAGTTATAACTCATCGCGAAACGGAAGAAGTGATTGTGAAAGTAAAAGAAAAGGTAAATAAATTAATGAAAAACCTACCGTTATTTAAAAATGGGAAATTGCAAGCCGTTTAATGGAAAACCAATAGCCCTATTATTAGTTTTCCATTTTAATCAATGATTTAACATAAATAAGTCACCAAAAATGATGGATTTATTTTTGAGGTCATAGATTACGGCATCTTTTTCTGAGTCGAAATAAAGACCCCAGTATTCAAAATAGTCATTTTTACTATTATTTCCGTCTTTAATATTTGTTAGCTTAGTATCATTTTCAAAGAGGTCTTCCTCAAATACAGGTATGTATATTTCATAGGGCGTTTCAGTAAGCTTCCTGGTAAAATGCACATAGTGTTCTGCAATAGTTTGAAGAATCTGCCGAAGTTGTTGTTCAATACTATTTTCAAAGATATTTTTAATAATAATCGAGGAATCTTTTAAAAAAATAGATAATTCTTCAATTTCTATTCTCCTGCGATTCAATTTATTCAAGTTGCTCAATGCCCTGGAAAATGGGGAACCTTTAGACCAGCTATTCTTTGCTGAGTACATTCTGCCCCAGGTACCTTTTTGTAAATGTGAAAGTATTTCAACCAGTTTAAAATTGCATTCCATTTCAATGACCAAATTTTCCCTGTCATTATCTGTAGAGCAATTTCGTATAGAGACATTGGAAAAATAATCTTTTTCCAAACTCTTTCTAAATTCGACCAACCCCTTTATTTGTGGGTTTTCGTCTAGTTTAAGTCTAAGATTATCTCTAAAATTATCCTGTTTGTTGGGCATGATAACAGAAAAAAATGTGGTTCAATTCAAAATTAATTTTAAAAATTAACAGTGTACTATATAAAAACCATAGAATAAATAAGGTTTTGCTGGTATTTTGTAAATATTAAACTTACCCGATGACGAGAACGAGTTGGAAAACCTTAAAAAAATAGTTGAATTTAGATGAAACCCCTGTTTCTGGATTCGGTAATCAAGGCCTGATCATTCTGTTTTTCAACACCAAAAACCGCTTTCAGTTGCCGCTTTCTATTTTCAATACTGGGAAGTGATAAGGATACATGATTAACCATATCTTTGGTTTTGGTACCTATAGAAAGGAAATGAAGTATTTTTTTGTCTTTCTCATCCAGGACGATATCATCATTAGCCATTTTTTTCCGAATAGCCGCAAGGGCTTTCTGAGTATAATAGGGGGGATTGGACATTACAGTTAGGACCATAGCCTGTAATGACTTTTGATCTATTTCAGTTTTTACCATATACCCTTCCGGATCAACAGTCTTAAGAATACTGTTTATTCTGAAATTATCGCTAAATGAAGACATAAATACAATTTTAGACTTAGGAACGACCTTCCTTGCAAAAATCCCTATATCTTCCCCTGTTTTCGCAGGAACTTCGGTAGCCTGGGACAATTGTATGTCCAGTAAGAGTATATCATATTGAAATGAGTTAACCGAGTTTTCTATTTTTTCGATGGCCGCATCAAAGGATTTGGCGGTATCTACAAAAACTTTGAAATCATCAAATTCTGTATCCTCAAGAATAAATTTATACCCCAAGGTGGTCATTTCATGATCATCTACCGCTAAAATCCTAATCGTCTTCATGATTATGTTTTTTCTACTGTCTTAAATTTTTCTTTTCCGTTAATCTGACTTACATTTTCAGATTCCTTTAATACGTATGGCACTTGCACAGTTACTAAGGTTCCTTTCCCTGGTTTGCTCTTTAAATTCCAGTCCCCGTTTAATTTATTTACCCTGGAAGTAATATTTTTAAGGCCAATCCCTTTCTTGCCTTTTTTGTCATCAAAGCCCCGGCCATTATCCTTTAGCGTTACTTTTAATACATTATCTGTTGAGTCCATATCAAGATTAATAGTTGTAGCGCCGGCGTGTTTAATGCAATTTTGAAGACTTTCCTGGATAACCCTGTAAAGATTAATTTTAATATCGCCACTTAAGGTATCCCAGTCAAGACCTTCATCATAGATAAAATGATACTCCAGATTAGCTGCTTCACAAATATTTCTTAATAAATCTTCAATGGATATTATAAAGTTATGGAATTTTTGATAAGAAGCATCGTTTAACTCGTGAGAAATTGTCCGTATCTCCTCCTGCACACCTTGTAACTTTTCAATGGCCTCTCCGCGCATACTTATGGCATTCTCATCTACTTTTTTGTTTAAACCCAACAACATCATGCGAATACCATTCATCTCACCCAGTATGCCATCATGCAGTTCTTCTGAAATTCGTTTTTGTTCAGACTGTTTTCCTTCCTCCATTTTTTGGTTCTGTTCGAGCATGAGATTAAATATTTCCTGATTGGCTTCCTGTTGCTGTTGTTGAAATCGCAGATTTCGGTTTTTTATGCGTTGAGAAATAATAACAAGAACGGCAACAATCAATAAAAAGAGGCCTATGGCAATACCTATCCACAGTTGTCTTTGCTTGGCTAAAAGCTGGTTTTCTGCTATAAACTCATTGGTTTCAAAACGGATCCGGGCAAATTTATTTCGGATCTTGCGATCTTCTTCCTGCAGGCTATCGTTTAAAACCAAATATTCCTTCAGATAGTACGGTGCATTTTCCGGGTCTAACAAAGGGTATAGCTTTAATGTTTCAAGAACAAGTTCGTTATCATTACTTTGTTTGGCCAATTGAAGCGCCTCCTCAGCATGTGCAAGCGCTAATGAAGTATCTCTTTTAACCAAATTAAACTCCGCCAAATGGTAGTGACTCATAGCAATTTGATCCAGCTCGTTCATTTGAATATTAATTTCCAAAGCCTCTTTTAAATTGGCTTCGGAAATTTTCATTTTGCCAGTTTTAAATTGGCTATGCGCTAGATTATCGAGAGCAAGGGCGTATTTTTTTGGATTCTCAAACCGCAAACTATCTGTGCTTATTACCTTATCGAAATATGGAATAGCTTGCAAATAATCTCCTTGTTCCTTATAGGAATTCCCAATATTATTGTTCAGTGTGTTTTGATATTTGTCCTTCGAATCCCTCGGTAATTTATTGAGATATTCCGCTGCCTTGGAAAAATAGGTCCGCGATTGATCATATTCATTCAAGCTTTTGGCAACAGTTCCAAATAAATTATAACATAGAAATAGTTCTTTTGTGTTATCAAAGGGTTGATGAAGTTCAATGGCTTTTATGAGGTTAATTTCAGCACCGGTATAATCCTTTATATCTTTTTGTATAAGAGACATACTATAAAGTAACTGGGCCCTATGATTGTCGTCTTTTAAGGCGGTATAAATTTTTTCTGCCCTTCCATATTCGTAATAGGCACTGTCCTTAATAAAATTATCCCTATAAAAAACCCCAAGATCCCATAACGAGTAAGCAAGTGTGAGAGAATCTTTAATTTCTTCTGAGAGAAGTATGGCACTTTTGTTTACCCTTCTAAAATTTATGGAATCTTGTAAATGTAGATAAACCAAGGAAAGTTTGGAATAATAACTCAACCTTAAAGAATCATTTAATTCACTAATAGCATTGCTATAGGCCTTTTGTAAAAACTCCTCCCGGGCCTTTAAAGGTAGATTTGCATTTGTTCCCTTTTTGATCCAAACCTGGGTGCTATCTGCTGTAGGAGCCGTACCATTTAAATGGGTAGATTGATTTTCTTTTTTACAGGAAAAAAAAAGTAGTAGTAGAGATATTAGAACTATATGTTTTTTAATTACCATAGCACTTAGAAACTAATTGCTTCTAATACAAGATAATTAAAAAGCCCTAAATACACTATTTAAGGCTTTTTAATTATTTATAAAAATTGTGAGGGTTGAATATTTGTATTTATATAGAGTCTTAGTTACCTCTATCTCCATCTGGGGTATCATCTCCACCCGTTCCCTGCTCATATAGAGCCTGATCTTCAGCGCTGTTATCTGCTTCACAGGAATATAATCCAACACTAAATACTACTATTGCGAAAATGCTTAAAACTTTTTTCATAATTTAAATTTTTAAAGAGGTTAATTATTGTTGACTAGCATGAGACTAATCTAGTGGGATAGCCAAAAACTTATTGTGTAATAAAAAAAGTAATAGCATAAGTACCTATTCTATGAGTATTCGATAGGTTTTTGAGAGGATTCCTTTAATTGGAGGGAGAAATGGTGTTTTTTGATAAAATCTTTTTTAACCCGTCTATATTCTCCTTATAGGATTTTGAGAATGGCAGTTGTGTTTTCCTGACTTTTAAGAAGCATGTAGATTTTCCATAATTAATTCCGGAAACATAATTGGTGTTCAGGATATAACTTTGGTGAACACGTATAAAATTGGAGGGTAACTGATTTACAAAGGTCTTTAGCGTTTTATAAGCGCTTATAGTGCTGCCGTCTTTCATGATAAAATCTGTCGCATTATTGTCTGCCCTTAAATAAAGTATTTCATTGGTATCCAGATATTGGTAATCATTGTAAGATTTTAGACATAGCGTATGTGAAGTATCTTCTTTTGGCAATTGTTTTTTAAGACGTAACAGGGTCTTGCGAATATCAAATTCATTATAAGGCATAAGCCAGTAATCAAAGAAATTATTTTTTATTGCGTTATAGGCGTGTTCCTTGCTTTTCGAGATCCCAATCAGAATCGGAATATTTTTTACATACTGATACAATTCAGTGACCATGTGAAAATATTCAAAAGCCTTGTCGTTTAGGTTAATAAAAACAACATCCGGACTGTATTTAAGAATAGCATTTAAGCCATCTTCACAGTTTCTAGCTTGACTAGTGCATACAAAATCCCCATAGTCCTCCAAATAGTGCTGCAACTGCAAATTTGAGGTGGCGTCGGAATCTATAATGCCATAAGAATACTCCATGCCGGGTTATTTGGGTACAAAGTAGTAAACCTAATCGAGAAGACACCCTATTTTTACCATAGAATAATTAAGGTTTTTCTACATAAAGTGTTGAAAATCAAGAATATTGAAAGAAAATTCCCTCAAAACTGGTCACTAAAGTTCAGTTCTGCTCTACAGCAATAAATTCATAGGCACCAACATCGGGTTCAGTAGTGCGATCTATTCCCAGAATATCTAAGGGTACCAGTAATGCTGTTGCATGGTCTGCTTTGTCAATTGCGGAAGAAGAATCACCCAACCTGAAATCGTTCTTTGCCGTGTTTAAAAAGTCAGTATCTTCATTCAGAAAAATGTTGTTATAGTAGGTTTCATTATCAAAATCATACAGCGGGTCTGTACTAAATTGATTATTTGTATCCTTAAATTTTATCAGGCAATTGGTGAAAGAAAAGTCAAACGAATTTGTCCCATTAGAATTTAATGAGAGTTCAAGAAACGTATTACCATCTACAATACAATTTATAAAACTAGCAGACAGGTCTTGTCCGTTTGCACCTGCAACCTCATTGGGATTATAATTACTGATTTGCAATGCGGCTCCCGATCTGAAACCGTTACTCCAATAATTAGCAATGGTACTCTGTAAGAATGAATAACTGCCACCATTCTCGCAAACTAATGAGCCGTTCCCCGCATTACCGAGAACCATATTTTCTCCATTAATTGAGGAAGATCTTACCCAAATATTTATAGCCAGACTGTTATAAATCTGAGAATTACTAACCAAAAGTTTTGGCGGATTTAAGGCCGGATCACCTTCAACCAGCAATCCCACAGAAGCATTTCTTATAGTAAGATGGTTTATAGTATTGTTAGTACTTCCGGGAGCCAGCCAAATGGTTCCCCATTGCCCGGGCACCTCCGAAAATTCAGGTTCCAGTCGGTCACCCTCAAAAATTACTTCATTTTCCAAAAGAAGCGTATCCAGGCTTATAGTGCCATTAATACTAAGGGAAGCCCCTTCTCCTACCAATATTCCCGAATCTTTGTGGAAGTGCACCCTGCTGCCTGCGACTATGTTAAGCGTTTTCTCTGATGCCACTCCCGCATATCCATAGACGACATAGGGTTTATCGTTGCTAAAGTTTAGTTGCTCATCAGTAAGTACAAATCCTTCAATTCTTATTTCATTCCCATCTTCGTCTACTCCTAAGAGTAAAGTTTCTTTAGTTCCATCTGCATTTTCGGCCGGATAAAGGAATATCGCGTCTTTTATTAAGGTAACCAATTGCACCTCTTGTTGTTTTGGCCCTTCATCAAAAAGGATGGCGTCTGTATACAAAAATTCATTCTCGTTTATTACCGAAATATCAAAAGTTGTTTCTATAAAAATAAATAGACTGTCCTTTGCCATTAAAGGAACATTTTCAAATTCTTTTCCGGCCACACCATCTACATTTAATCTGTAGTTGCTATTATTGCCTAGTGCCAGTCGTACACTGGGGATTTGTATATCGTTATTAGATCGGTTATAGACCTTTAAAGAATACGTACTACTTCCAATATTGGTAAATACGGTGTCTAAATAGACCGTATCCTTTGAAAACTCCAAATTTCCACTGCTGGTGTCGTATTGAAAATCCTTCCTACAAGAACACCAGAGTAGCGGTATCAATAAGATTGGTATAATAAAAAGCCTTTGGCGCATATCACTTCAACTAGGATTCCTTGTCACATCTGCAAAAATAGAACGAATTTCCTCTGAAATTCGTATAGGTTTATATGTTTCGGGATTTAGAAGACACCAAGTTGTTATCGAATGGACCAAAAGGACATTCGTTGTAGCGTTATACATCTCAACAATCCTTGTCGAAATTGCTCCTTTTGAATTTTCAATATATGTTTTAAGAAGAATAACCTCACCCAAACCGGCGGCGCTTTTATAGGTTATATTATGATTAAGTACTACCCAAATAAAACGCTCCTGAATTTCTTTAGAAGTCAGATGCTGCCAATGTTCTTTGGAAATATCCTGTATCCATTTTACATAGCGGACATTATTTACGTGATTAAGGTCATCAAGATCACCAGATTGTACAACTAATGTTTTTTCAAAAGCCTTCATCTTATTTTTTCTTGATTCTTATTTCAAAGAGTTTGTCCCAGTTTTTCCCGGTGACGAAGAAAGTGCCTCTTGCTGGGTTGTAGGCAACTCCATTTAAAACATCTAGATTGTCATGCTTTTTAACCTTATTCTTCAATCCGGCCATATTTATCACTCCAATAATCGCCCCACTTTCCGCATCAATGATCATCATACTTTCCTTTTGCCAGACGTTGGCATATATTTTACCATCCACATATTCCAATTCATTAGCCTTATTGAAAATGGATTTGTTGGTAACAATTTCAATATGACTAACTTCAGTAAGAGTCTCAGGATCTAACAACCAAATTTTTTCTGTACCATCACTCTTATAAATCATTTTTCCGTCATTACAGAGTCCCCATCCTTCTTTACTCGCTCCATATTGAAAACTATTAAGTTCTTTAAAATCCTGAAGGCGGTATACAAAGCCCAAACCGCTGCGCCATGTGAGTTGATAAAGCTTGTCATTTAATATTGTAATTCCTTCTCCAAAATAATTTTTAGCCAGGTCCTTTTGTTGTAATATTTTGCCGGTTTTGAAATCTATTTTTCTAATGAATGATTTAGCAGTTCCACCACTACCTGTACTCTCATATAATGTATCATTGTAAAATTCTAATCCCTGGGTAAATGCTTTTAAATCGTGAGGATATTCATTGACAATTTCATAAGTGTAAATTTCAGGGGCTGTGCCAGATAAAACCTTTATCTTTTTCGTTATTTCTGCCGTATTCCCTTCATATTCAATAACAGCCTTAAGTTCTTTTAACCCTAATCGGGTTATATCGAGATTTAATTTGTCCTCCTTTATTTCTAAAATATTGCCATCGATTGAATAGCTTACATTATCTATTGTTTTTCCTTTTTTATTTTTTATGGATATAGCTACTAACTCCTGATTTCTAAACTCATTTTTCTTGCCAGCTAACTCAATTTCAAATAACTGTTTGGGTTTTGTATCCCCTTCGCAGGCTAAGAATAAAATGGCTATTACTACAGGGATGAAAAACTTGATAAAATTCATATACAATTGTACTTCTATGTTTTAAGATTTATGAGCTCAATATTGGAAGCTTTTTTGAGCAAAAGTATTATTTATTTAATGCTTTAGAGCTAAAATAAGAATGTAAAACGATTGTCCCAAATTTAAATTGGTCGTATATTTGCACGAGGCAAGTCCTACACGACCAGCTCCCTCTGAATCCCCCAGGGTGGGAACGCAGCAAGGGTATGAGGTTGTAGCGGTGCGATGTAGGTAGCTTGCCTTTTTTTTATACAGTTTGTTTAGCGTTTTTGAAACGCTCTGCTAACTCAAGTAGTTCTCTACTCGAATTCTGAATATAGATTTCAGTATTTTCTTTCTCTTTTTTTTATTTGTTTATTTGCAAGGTATATGAGACAAAAAATTGTTTTAATTACCGGCGGTTCCTCAGGTATTGGCAGATCTATTGGTTTGCATCTTAAATCCAAAGGATATAAGGTGTATGGAACCACACGTAACCTGGAGAACTATCCTGAATTTTCAGATTTTCAACTTATAGAATTAGATGTTAGAGATAATGCCAGTATTGCACTGGCTATTAATAATTTAATTGTCTCGGAGGGCTTTCTGGATGTACTTATAAACAACGCGGGAATTGGAATAACGGGGCCAATTGAGGAAACACCAGAAGCTGAAATTAAAAAAACTTTTGACACCAATTTTCACGGACCTATTAATGTGGCCAGAGCCGCATTACCACAGATGCGAAAACAAAATTCAGGTCTAATAATAAATATTACCTCAATAGCCGGCTATATGGGATTGCCTTATAGGGGAATTTATTCTGCCAGCAAGGGGGCTTTAGAATTACTCACAGAAGCTCTGAGAATGGAGACCAAAGATTTTGGTATTAAGATTACGAACTTGGCACCTGGTGACTTTGCAACGAATATAGCAGCCGGCCGTTACCATACACCTGCAAATAGCGTTTCGCCCTATTATAAATCATATGGTAAAACATTGGCCATAATAAATGATCACGTACAGGTAGGTCAGGATCCTATAAAGGTTGCGGAAATGGTATTTAAAATAATTAACACCAAAAACCCAAAAGTTCATTATAAAGTAGGAAGTCCAATGCAGAAATTTTCATTGGTTTTAAAGAAAATATTGCCAGATAAAATTTATGAACGCTTGTTATTGAAACATTATAAATTGTAGTTTTGTAAGCCCCCGTTTTTAAGGTACCTAGGCAGCTTTCAGAGGTTGTTTAAATAAAATAAAACACATGAAATTTTTTATTGATACAGCTAATTTAGATCAAATTAAAGACGCACAGGAGCTTGGCGTTTTAGATGGGGTGACTACTAACCCTTCATTAATGGCAAAGGAGGGGATCACAGGAAGAAATAATATCTTAAAACACTATGTGGATATATGTAACATTGTTGATGGTGATGTATCCGCCGAGGTAATTGCAACAGATTTGCAGGGAATGATTAAAGAAGGGGAGGCGCTTGCAGATTTGCACGAACAAATTGTTGTTAAGGTTCCTATGATCCGAGATGGGGTAAAAGCACTTAAATACTTTGCAGACAAGGGCATTCGAACAAATTGTACGCTGGTTTTTTCACCAGGACAAGCCCTTTTGGCTGCTAAAGCAGGAGCGAATTATGTTTCACCGTTTATAGGAAGATTAGACGATATATCAACAGACGGATTAAACCTTATTTCAGAAATAAGGCATATTTATGACAATTATGGGTATGAAACAGAAATTTTAGCTGCTTCAATAAGACATACCATGCATATTATCGACTGTGCTAAAGTGGGTGCGGATGTTATGACTGGTCCTTTGTCTGCCATTGAAGGTCTGTTAAAACATCCTTTAACAGATATAGGACTAGAAAAGTTTTTAGCTGACTATAATCAGGGAAATTAATTCAGCAACTTCATTAGGGGTTGTAGGGGAAGATTATCTATAATAATTTGTTAGGCCAAACAAATTTTATCTTCTAGAACGAGGTATATACGTTCGCAAAAGCATCTACAATTATGCCGTCATTTGTAATGATACCTCTATTGGGGTCATAGACAATTAGTGTATGCGCAACATCTTCAAAATTCTCTGTCCAAAATTGTTCGCTTTTATCCAATTGTGAAACTTCCACCATATTATTCCATCGGGATTGTTCAGTTCTTACATTTAAACCAATAAAAGTATATTCCGGATATTTTTCCTTCAATAGATTAATGCGTTTAATCATATTAGTAAAATGCCTTTTTTCAGGAGCTGACCAAAAGTAAAATACAACCTTTCTGTCCTTTCCAAGATCCTTTATGGAAAACTTGTTGCCTTCAGAATCAAATACCTCGAGTTCAGGGAGCTCTTTCTGAGGTTGTAAATTTCTTATCCCGTCATATAACCCGTTAATTTCATGTATGTGCCTATTGTTCCCTGACAGTTGATGAAATTCCTTAATGAAAATTTCAATATTTTCCTCTTTGTCATATTTAAGCAAATAATCCATTGCAACATTCCTGAATAAATTATCTCTGAGTTCATTTTGCTTTATTAGACTATCTATCAACCTTAGTTTGTGTTGATTAAAATGAAGCTGGTTTTTAGCCATCTTGTTCTGTGTCCCACAACCGTTTTTACAATCCATGTACGAAAGGTTGCTTAAATGATATTTCATGAAATTATAATACGGCCTGTAATAACACAGACCGTTGTGATCATAATTGATATCGGCGCGATAGTCATAAAAATCAGGGGGAAGATTATGAATAGATTTCTCACCCTTTTTCTTTTTATGATAAAACGGGTAGGCCTCTTTGAAGATAAAAGAAGTATACATAATACCAGCCCTGGCTATTTCCATAGCACCGTCGGAAAGTTCAGCCTCCGTTGAAAGACTGTTTAATGATTCAAGCTTTACATTTTTTAGGGAGTCTATTTTTGATGTAAATTCTTCAGGTTCAAGGCTATAGTATTTATAGATCAATTCTTCTTCCAGTTCATTGGCCAGGAACATTTCTAAAAGAAAATTATTTACCTGTTCATTTGCCCCCGAAAAAACCAGTGATTCATCAAAATCAACTGTATTCAATCTTAATTGTAAACTATCACCTTGCTCTAAAAATACGTACTGTTCTTCCGGAAAATGGTAAAAATGATGAAGACCCTCATCTACTGAATCCAACTGAAAGGAAAATCTGTTATTCTCATCAAGATATGCCGTATCTAAAACCACGCCTCCATTATACAAGATAACATACTCGCTGGAAGGATTCACAATTTCCCCACCAAAATAAACCTTTGGAGATTTCTTTTCTGTGGTATTACAAGCTGCCAGTAAGAAAATAATAAAATATAGTAATGTTTTATTCATATAATTTTCGCTGCCTACAGTATGCAAAACTAGTCAAACCAATAGGCTGAAGCTGTTAAGGCACAGTTAAAAGTTCACAATCACTGTTAATTGGGAAAGCGCGTTATTCGCACGGAGGATTATTGCTACTTAGGATTATTTTTCCCTATTTTTGCAAAAATTTTAAAAATAGAAGTATGCTATCTGTATCCAATTTATCAGTTCAATTTGGTAAAAGAATACTTTTTGATGAAGTAAATGTTAGTTTCACACAAGGCAATTGTTATGGTATTATTGGTGCCAATGGTGCAGGGAAATCTACTTTATTAAAAATACTCTCAGGTGAGATTGACCCAACTTCTGGTAAGGTACATCTTGAACCGGGCCGGCGTATGTCTGTTTTGGAGCAAAATCACAATGCATATGATGATACAGCAGTTCTGGAAACTGTAGTTATGGGTAACAAACCCTTATATAAAATCAAAAAAGATATAGATGCTCTTTATGCCGATTATAGTGATGAAAATGCGGATAGAATTGGCGAACTACAGGTGACCTTTGAAGAAATGAATGGCTGGAACGCGGATAGTGATGCGGCTACCTTGTTATCAAATTTGGGAATTCCCGAGGTATTGCATTTTACTTTAATGTCTGAACTGGATTCAAAATTAAAAGTTCGTGTTCTATTGGCTCAGGCTTTATTTGGCAATCCTGATGTTTTAATTATGGATGAGCCTACTAACGATTTGGACTTTGAAACAATTGCATGGTTAGAAATTTTCCTGGCTTCTTATGATAATACGGTAATTGTAGTCTCTCATGACCGTCATTTTTTGGATGCGGTTTGTACCAACATTTCCGACATAGATTTTGGTAAAATCAATTCCTTTTCTGGTAATTACTCCTTTTGGTATGAGAGTAGTCAATTAGCAGCCAGGCAGCGGGCACAGCAAAATAAAAAAGCAGAAGACAAGGCCAAAGAATTACAGGAGTTTATTCAGCGCTTTAGTGCCAATGTCGCTAAAAGTAAGCAGGCGACATCAAGAAAAAAAATGTTGGCAAAACTTAAGATTGAAGACATCAAACCCTCAAGTAGGAGATACCCTGCAATAATTTTTGAACAGGAAAGAGAAGCCGGTGACCAAATTTTAAATATTGAAAATTTAGCTGCGAGTACTGAGGATGGTGAATTACTGTTCCAAAACCTAAATCTGAATTTAGCTAAAGGAGATAAAGTTACCATTTTGTCTAGAGATTCCAGGGCGACAACTGCTTTTTATGAAATTATCAACGGCAATAGAAAAGCTGACAATGGAACATATCACTGGGGAATTACAACTGCACAATCCTATTTACCCGCTGATAATTCTGAGTATTTCAAGGAAAATTTAAATTTGGTGGATTGGTTGCGGCAGTGGGCCAAAACCGAAGAGGAAAGAGAGGAAGTATATATTCGTGGTTTTTTGGGTAAAATGTTGTTTAGTGGGGAGGAAGCATTAAAAAAGTGCACGGTTCTCTCTGGTGGTGAAAAAGTGCGATGTATGCTAAGCAGAATGATGATGATCAGGGCTAATGTACTGATGTTAGACGAACCTACTAACCACCTTGATCTTGAAAGTATAACAGCCTTTAACAATTCACTCAATAATTTTAAGGGTACCGTTATATTTACTACTCATGATCATCAATTTGCTCAAACCGTGGCAAATAGGATCATAGAATTGACTCCAAAAGATACTATAGACAGATATTTAACGTTTGATGAATATATGTCTGACAAGGCTATAAGGGAACAACGTGATAAAATGTATACAATACCCGTATAGCTAACTAGGACTTCCCAAATCCTAATGCTATGCAAACCTACAGAATTTACTTTCTATTGCTGGCCCTTTTTATTCTGGGGTGCAGCGATAATACCGGAGGAGATCAGAATACAGAAGAAGATTTCCCGAATGTTGATGCGGATTACTCACTTTTGGCGCAATCTAATGAACTCTTATCACTTATTAAATTAAATGCCGACGCTGAAACTATTTTTTTAAATCCGGGGATAAGTGAATTTGAAAGTGTTTCTTTCCCTTCAGTTACTTACAGAGACGGTAACGAAATAAGTATTTTTAATTCTCAAGTGGATTGCTCAGGGAGAATTTCATTATATGACTTCAAAAATGACGCCTTACAAAAAACGGTCGTCTTTAATGACTTGGGAAATTGCGATCTTATTGTTCGGGCGCTAGCGCATTCCGGAAATATCTTCTACGTTGGCTATGAGGTTCCGGGTGTAGGAGCCAAAGAGACGCTTTATTATATTCGAATAATAGACACTTCAATTTCAGAACCTGAATTTGTTGATATTGAGTTGGATAAAAGACCGTTACAGGCAGTTTTTTCAGATGATCAGGTATTTATTTTATCGGAGGATCTAGAAGATGACAATAATAATATCTTGTTGGTGCTTGATACCGGGATTGAAGAATTAGTAGCTGAAATAAATCTAGGATTTGAAGTGCAAAGAATTTTTAAATCCGATGATAATAATATAATAGTCAGTTATCCTGAATTACATTCTTTAATTAGCAGTTCTACAATGGCGATAACTGCAACCATTCGTTATGAAGATGGTAAGGAACCTAAATTTGGAGATTCTGAGTTCTCCTTTTACGATGACATAGGGAATCTATATTATTCAATGCCAACGAATTATTCAGGGACTTCATATCCACACATTCCAGCTGTTTATGATTTTGAAACTAATACTGCAATTCTTTATTACTATGAGAATTTTTTATCAGAACAGGAACAATTAAATGAATTCGAAATTGGTGATACCAGCATGGTATCATATGATGCCAAAAACAACCTTATTTTAATTGGATACCAGAAATCAGGAGATCCTGGTAAAGGTGGACTATTGCGTATTAGACCTATTCCCAATCCTAAATTTATTGATAATATAGACCTGAATGGAGTTCCTTTTCAAATGTATTCCAACTAATTTGCTTTAGGAAGAAAGTGAATACTTATATGAATTTCCTTATTATAGGTTAGGCATTAAAATATTTACTATTCCAGATGGCGGGATTAAAATTCTTACCCAAAGCGAACCCATAGAAAATAACTACGGCCGCAATGGATTTGAACATAAAAAGGAATATTATCACGAATTCTATTTGCGAATTTGATTTTGAAAAAAGGCCTTCGGGAATAAATAGTGTGGTTAGCAAACTAATCAAAACGACAAGTAATGAAAGGTTGACAATATTTTTAAATGGCCAAACCAGAATCTTACGCAAAGGATGCAGGTCATTACCCCATTTATCAATTAAATAAAAATATCCATTACCAATAGAGGCAAACAATAGGGGATCATCTTTATCTGCTAATTTAAAAAGTTTTGAAGGGGCGACTATTTTAAAACCTTCAATTTCAATATTATGCTCTTGTTCCAGTTTTTTTATCTTCTCAATGGTTTTATCGGGAATCTGTCCTTTAAAATATTTTGAGTCAAGAAAACGAAGTCTGTAGTTAATACAGATTTCCTTTATTAGGCTAATGTGAAAAATCTTATCCGATTCTAAAAGATCAAATTTGAAATTATTTTCTACCCTATTGTTATTACCCGATATTTTTTTCAGAATTTTACCTTCTTTTTCAGAAGAATCCTGCAAGAGTAAATATACTTCATTAATAAGTTGTTCTTCGGAGAACTGAAGTTTAGCTTTATTGAGTTGCTCCTGAATATTTGTGGGTTTTATTAACATGGAATTCTATTTCTGGCAATTGAATCAAAAATAATGAATTGAACTTATGAAACAAATCCCGGTTAAGGTTTCAGTAATGTTAATATTTTGTTAATTTCTATGTAATGCATTTTCACTTTTATGATAGTGTCTACCATAATTGTATCTTGTCGGCTTAGCTGTACCGTTCATCGATAATATTGATAAATTTAAATTAATCCCCATGAAATTTTTGGTAACCCCCCTAAGCCTGTTAGCCCTTTTGACCTCATTTGCGACTTTTTCTCAAACTTCTCTGGCCTCCGTAAACAATGATCTTTTAAAAAAAACAATTATTCGGAGCACTGAGGAATCTCAAATTCACAAAATGCTTCTTGCTGCTGTAAAAGCTGCAGATCTTGAAGAAACACTGGCTGGTGATGGCCCATTCACAGTTTTTGCTCCTTCGGACGGAGCCTTTAATAAAATGTCTGCGGATAAAATAGCGGAACTGTTAAGACCTGAAAATAAAAGGGCCTTAAAATCTTTTGTTACTTATCATATCGTTGCCGGTAATCTTACGGCTTCTAAAATATTAAAGGCAATGTGCAGGGGTAAAGGTAGCGCCAGTTTAACTACTGTTCAAGGGAATGAGTTATTAGCCACTATGGACGGTCTGGATATTGTTCTGACAGATTGTTTTGGAAATATAGCCAGGATAACCTCTGCAGATTCAAATCAGAGTAATGGAGTTATCCACGTAATTGATAGTGTAATTTTACCAAATCAATTGTAAGCTACCGTAACTCTGCTCCCAACTCTTTTTCAAAGCGTTGCTGCAGTTTTTTCATAATCTTATCGATCTGCTTATCCGTTAGAGTCTTACTAGCATCCCCTATAGTAAATCCTACAGCGTATGATTTTTTTTCCGGAGGAAGATTCTTTCCGGTATAAACGTCAAAAAGAGTAATACTTTTCAGTAGATTTCTCTCCGTATCATAAGCAATAGTTTTGATTTCATCGAATGATACACCCGTGTCCAATAATAAAGCTAAATCTCTTTTTACCTCAGGAAATCGTGGAATTTTCTCAAAAATTATTTTGTTCTTGCGGATGATTTTTGATAAAACGTCCCAATTAAAATCGGCATAATAAACTTCTTGTTTTATATCAAATTCTTTTAAAATAGTTTTTTTAACCATTCCGAAGGATACCAATTCAGTATTACTCTTTTTCAGGCTGAGGCCTTCAAGGAAAATGGCATTCTGAACGGAAAAAGCTTCGTAATTCGCAATACCAAGGCGCTCTAAAACCTGTTCAACTGCGGCTTTTAGAAAATAAAAATCTGCAGGCCTGGAAGGGGAGATCCAGCTATTTTCATTTCGGGTGCCGGTTGCAATTAAAGATAAATGCTTGGTCTCTAAATAATCCGATTGCGAGTTCTGGTATGTTTTCCCAAATTCGAAAAAATTAAGGTTCTGTTTTTTTCTGTTTATATTATAAGCCGCTGTTTCTAATGCGGAAAATAGCATAGTTTGTCTCAAAACAGACAAATCTGTACTTAACGGATTTAATATAGCAACCCTCGATTTTTCAGAATCATTACCCAATAATTTGTCATAATTAGGACTGGTAAGGCTATTGTTCAAAATTTCATAAAACCCCCTCGAAGCAAGCATGTCGCCAATTAGTTTTTCGAGTTTATGATCTTCAAATGTTGTACTGGTAGCAATAGAAGCATTCAGCTTTTCTTTGAAATCAATATTATTATATCCGTAAACTCGCAAAATTTCTTCAATTACATCCACTTCTCTTTGTACATCTATCCTATAAAATGGAATGAGAAGCCCTAATCCGGATTCGGTTGAATTTTTAACCTGGATATCCAATGATGCCAATATGGACTTAATAGTATCTGCGGGTATTTTTTGACCTATTAAGGTGTCAATTCTATCGAAAGAAAGAAATACCTGATAATCATCTTTCTTTCGGGGATAAAGATCAACGACGTCAGAAGTAATGTCTCCCCCGGTGATCTCACTTATCAATAAAGCTGCCCTTCGCAGGCAGTATTCGATATTATTTATATCTACACCTCTTTCAAATCGAAAAGAAGCGTCAGTATTTAATCCGTGTCGTTTGGCGGTTTTCCTAATTGAAACAGGGTCAAAATAGGCGCTTTCAAGAAATATTGATTTGGTATTTTCCGTTACACCAGTATTAATTCCACCAAAAACTCCCGCAATACACATAGGCTTCTCATTATCACATATCATTAAATCCTCTTCATCCAATATGCGTTCCTCACCATCCAGGGTCATAAATTTAGTTCCGGTTGGTAAAGTTTTTACAACTATCTTTTTTCCATTAATTCTATCGGCATCAAATGCATGCAAGGGTTGCCCTAATTCATGTAGAACGTAATTAGTGGCGTCTACAACATTATTAATAGGGCTAAGACCAATTGCACGCAATCTATTTTTTAACCAGTCTGGAGAGGGCTGAACTATAAGATTACTAAGGGTTACTCCACAATACCTAGGTGCCAGATTATTATTTTCAACCGAAACATCTATTTTTAAAGATCTGTTTTCAACATTAAAATTACTTACCGAGGGAGTGATAAGTTCTGTTTGAATATCTCTCTGTTGAAGCCCTGCTTTTAGATCCCTCGCCACACCATGATGACTCATAGCATCAGCCCTGTTTGGTGTTAAGCCGATTTCAAAGATTTCATCTTTTTCTATTTCAAATACTTCAGAACAAGCTGTTCCAGGTATGAGTGCTTCACTTAAAACCATAATACCGTCATGGCTTTCGCCTAAACCTAACTCATCTTCTGCACAAATCATTCCATGGCTCTCAATTCCTCGAATCTTTCCTTTCTTAATAACCAGATTCTTTCCATTGTTGGTAAATAGAGTGGTACCTATAGTGGCTACTGGCACCATTTGTCCTTCGGCCACATTTGGTGCGCCGCAAACTATCTGAACAGGTTTTTCTAAACCAATGTCAACCATTGTTAGCTTTAACCTATCGGCATCAGGATGCTTTTCACAGCTTATGACATGGCCTACCACTATACCCTCCAAAGAACCAGGAATAGACTCGAATTGGGAAATACCTTCTACTTCAAGTCCTAAATTAGTTAGAAGTTCTCCTGTTTTTTCTGCTTCCCAGTCGAGCTTAAGAAACTGTTTTAACCAGTTATAGGAAATTTTCATTGGCTAGTTTTAGCCTTCAAAGATAAAACAAAGGTCTTATACATTCAATATACTAGAGGTGGAATACCTTTATTTTTTATTGATAGATTTTAATCGTTATTTCGCATCCAATATTAGAACCAATCCAATGAGAAGATTTTACTATTTTCCCCTGCTATTTTTGGCTATAGTGTCTTGCAACAACCAGGAAAGTGAATCGCTCAGGGAAGGGATGTGGTTAGCTCAATTGGAAGTAATGGATAAAGAACTTCTTCCTTTTAATTTTAAATTAAAAAAAATTGAATCGGCATATGTAATGAATGTTTATAACGCTGGAGAAACTGTTCAGGTCGATGAGATTGAAATCCATAATGACAGCATAAAAATTAGGATGCCTGCATTTGAGGGCTATATTTCAGGAACTTTTAATGATTCGGTGATTAAAGGCGAATTTATAAAAGAAAGCCTGGATAGAATTGTGCCATTTCATGCGGTATTTGGTGATAGTATTAGATTTCATAGCTCATCAAATGCCAATGTAAATGTTTCTGGGATATGGGAAACCAAATTTAGTCCGAATTCCGAAGATGAGTATTTGGCTAAGGGAATTTTCTCACAGCAAATTAACAAGGTGAGTGGTACTTTTAGAACAACCACAGGTGATTATAGATATTTAGAAGGAATAGTTGATGGGGATAGTTTGAGACTATCGACTTTTGATGGTGCTCACGCTTTTTTATTTACAGCAAAGGTGACAGATAGTAGTTTAAATGGTACTTTTTATTCAGGAAATCACTTTAAAGAGCCTTTTGTTGCCCACAGGAATAAAGAGTTTGAATTAGCAGACGAAGAATCTCTAACTTTTTTGAAAGAGGGGTATGAAGAATTGCAGTTTTCGTTTCCAAATACAGATGACCACCTAATTTCACTAGAGGATTCCAGATTTAAAGGAAAAGTTGTGGTAGTTCAAATTATGGGAACCTGGTGCCCCAACTGCCTTGATGAAACCAAATTTTTGTCAGAATATGTAAAAACCAAAAAACAAGACAATTTTGAAGTGGTTGCCCTGGCTTTCGAATATGCCAAGACCAAAGATCTGGCTTTTAAGGGAATAGAAAGACTAATAAACAGAGTAGGGGTTACATATCCAATTCTTTTGGCACAATATGCTAGTTCCAGCAAAAGCAAAGCAAATGAAAAACTACCAATGTTAAATCATATTATTTCATACCCTACAACTATTTTTATTGATAAGAAGGGAAAGGTAAGGAAGATTCATACTGGATTTAACGGGCCGGCCACAGGCCAAAAGTATATTGATTTTAAGGAAGATTTTGATCAATATATTGAACTACTGCTAAGCGAATAATTCAATATTCAAATTTGAAAGTCCGGGACGGAGTAAAAATTCTCCTATATGATAGTAGATTTACCCAACCAAATATTCTCCCGGTTGATAGTAAGATGATCATCTGATTCCCTGATATTGCTCGAAATAAAATCACCAATATAATTTGTCCCATACTTGCTGTTTTTATCCAAATCCGGGGTGACAATATCATTTTTCATTGATTTCAGGACTGATATTACTACTGCTCTGGATTCTTCATCCAGGCCAAAATGGTCTAGCAGCATTGCCGTGGATAAAATTGACGCAATAGGGTTAGCAATATCTTTATCTTTCGCCTGGGGGTAAGACCCATGTATAGGTTCAAAAAGTGCATTGTCCTCTCCCACAGAAGCAGAAGGTAATAGTCCGATAGAGCCACCAATTGCACTACCTTCATCTGAAAGAATATCGCCAAACATATTTGCTGTAAGAATTACATCAAACTGACTGGGATTAAGTATAAGTTGCATTGCGGCATTATCAATAAACAAAAATTCCAAAGTAATCTCCGGATAACTTTCGCCGATTTTTGAAACTACTTTTCTCCAAAGTCTTGAGGATTCAAGGACATTTGCCTTGTCTACGAGTGTTAATTTCTTTTTTCTTATTTTGGCTTCTTTGAATGCCAAATGAGCAATGCGACTAATTTCCGTTTCAGAATAGGTACATAGGTCGGAAGCGACAGTGCCATCTTTGCTCAAGTTCTTCTCACCAAAATAAATCCCCCCAATTAACTCACGGTAAATTACAAAATCAGTACCACGTATATTTTTTTTCTTTAGTGGTGATTTGTCAATAAGAGAGGGAAACACTTTTACAGGTCGAATATTGCAAAATAGCCCCAACTCTTTCCTTAGCTTTAACAGCCCTTGTTCAGGCCTGATTTTAGCATCAGGGTCATTGTCATATTTTGGGTCTCCTATTGCTCCGAACAATACGGCATCTGAATCTTTACATAATTCCAGGGTGGAATCAGGAAGCGGGTTTCCGGTTTTGTCTATTGCCTTAGCTCCAACTATTGCTTCTGCAAACTCGAATTGGTGACCAAAAGTCTCGGCAACAGCTTGAAGACACTTAACGGCTTGAGCAGAAACCTCGGGTCCAATACCGTCGCCAGGCAAAAGTGCAATTGTAAGATTCATTTA
The DNA here is from genome assembly GCA_964536335.1 of uncultured Eudoraea sp. Classification (GTDB taxonomy): domain Bacteria; phylum Bacteroidota; class Bacteroidia; order Flavobacteriales; family Flavobacteriaceae; genus Eudoraea. The sequence goes on from CAZHWD010000002.1 coordinate 84,671, forward strand.
TGCGATACTTTCAATATTTATTGGGCTTGCTTCAATTATTTGATGGATATCATTATCAACAATTTCTTTTTTCTGGTCAGCAAATTTCAAAAATTCAGTATAAACACTATCCAATTGTACTTTTGTAAGTTCATAACCAACTTTTTTAGCCCTATAGGCCAACGCCGCTCTACCACTTCTCGCGGTAAGCACAATGGAGGATTCGTTAACACCAACATCCTCGGGATCTATTATTTCGTAAGTTTCTCGTTTTTTAATCACTCCATCCTGATGGATACCTGAACTATGTGCAAATGCATTTGAACCAACAATAGCTTTATTGGGCTGTATTACCATCCCCATTTTATGTGAAACCATTTGACTGGTACTGTATAATAATTTACTGTTAATATCCGTATCCAGATTAAGGTCCGGGTGTTGTCTTAATATCATGACAACTTCTTCAAGAGAAGTATTTCCTGCTCTCTCGCCAATACCATTAATTGTACATTCTATCTGTCTGGCGCCATTTATAACACCTGCAATTGAATTTGCTGTGGCCAATCCCAAATCATTATGACAGTGACAAGAAAGTCTGGCTTTTTCAACTCCTTTTACATTTTCTCTTAGATATTTCATTTTTGCGCCATACTCCTCGGGAAGACAGTATCCGGTCGTATCTGGTATATTTAGTACGGTGGCGCCAGCCTTAATAACAGCTTCGCATACGCGTGCCAGGTATTCATTATCTGTTCTTCCTGCATCCTCTGCGTAAAATTCAATATCTTCCACAAAAGTTTTGGCATACTTCACTGCATCAACTGCTCTTTCCAGTATTTTATCTCTTGTTGAATTAAATTTAAATTTTATGTGTGAATCAGAAGTGCCAATTCCGGTGTGAATTCGAGGTTTTCTTGCATACTTTAAAGCTTCGGCTGCTACTTCGATATCTTTTTTAACAGATCTCGTTAATCCACAAACCGTAGCTTCCTTTACAATTTTTGCAATTTCATTGACAGATTTGAAATCACCAGGGCTGGAAATCGGAAATCCTGCTTCAATAATATCGACTCCTAACTCGTCCAAACGCTTTGCAATTACAAGCTTTTGTTTGGAATCCAGTTTACAACCCGGAACTTGTTCACCATCCCTTAGTGTAGTATCAAAAATGTCTACCTTATCTTTACTCATTATTTTTGCATAATTTTAGTCAGTATACGAATATATAATTAGGAAAGTGAATAGCTTTAGTACCTATCAATCATTTACAACGTTAATTTACTTTTCAGTATTCGTAAAGTACTGAAAAACAAATGTTTAAATTATATTTTTTACGATGACAAATGCCCATAAAGATGCATTGTTTGTTTTAGTCAAATCTCTTTCTAAATCTGAAAAGCGACAATTTAAGCTTTATGTTGGTCGCCTTGGAGTAAATACGGATGCCAAATTTCTTGCACTTTTTAATTTACTTGATAAATTAAAGGTTTACAACGAAACAGCAATATTAGAGAGTGGGATCGTTAAAAAAACACAACTATCTAATTTAAAAGCGCATTTGTATAAACAGATTTTGGTTAGTTTAAGATTAAATCCGGTTAACCAAAATATAAGGGTTCAAATAAGGGAACAATTAGACTTCGCCACTATTCTCTATCAAAAAGGATTGTATAAGCAAAGTCTGAAAATATTGGATAAGGTAAAAGGTATAGCAATAGATAATGAAGAAAAAAATATTGCCTATGAAATAGTGGAATTAGAAAAAATTATCGAAACACAATACATTACAAGGAGTATTCCGGATAGAGCAGATGAATTGGTTGTTCAGGCCAAGAGATTATCGGAGCTAAACGTTATGACCAGCAAACTTTCGAATCTATCGCTTCAATTATATGGAATGATGTTAAAAGTAGGCTATGTACGAAATGATGAAGACCTTGGCCGAGTAAGGCGTTATTTTGCAGAGCATTTACCTGAATATAAAATTGAAGATCTTGGATTCAGGGAAAGGTTATGGTTGTATAAGGCCCATTTATGGTATAGTTTCTTGATACAGGACTTCTTATCATGCTATAAATATTCAAGTAAATGGGTAGATCTGTTCTATGAGAATAGAAAAATGATTTATTTAAATCCTGTATTCTTTTTGAAAGGGAATCACTATTTATTAGAATCTTTGTTTTTTGTAAAATATAGTTCTCAATTTAAAGAGACACTTGAAAATATGGAGTCTATTGTTGGCGAAAAAGATTTTGCTAAAAACGATAATATTTCATCCTTAGCTTTCCTATATATTTATTCAAATAAGTTGAACCTCCATTTTCTGGAAGGCACCTTTGATAAGGGATTGTACCTGGTTAAAATAATTGAATATGGTATTGCCAAACACAGTGATCGCATAGACCAGCACCATATAATGATATTTTATTATAAAATTGCATGTCTGTATTTTGGAATTGGAGATAACAAAAATTGTATAAAATATTTAAAAAAGATCATTGATAATAAAAATCTAAAGATGCGAGAAGATCTTATGTGTTTTGCTCGCGTTTTAAGTTTAGTTGCTCATTATGAGGCAGGCATGGATTATCATCTTGAAATTCAGCTAAAAAGCACTTATAAATTTTTACTTAAAATGAACGACCTTCAGGCTGTTCAAAAGGAAATGATAAAATTCTTACGAAAGCTGGGTGATATTTATCCTCATGAATTAAAAGCCGAATTTCAAAGATTGTATGATCAATTGAAAAAATATGAAGATCATCCCTACGAAAAGCGCGCATTTCTTTATTTAGATATACTCTCCTGGCTGGAAAGTCATTTGCAAAATAAACCCGTTGGACAAATTATACGAGAGAAGGCGTTGGCAATTACTCGTTAATTACCTCAGGAGATTGCATATTAAAATCTTTTATAAGACTATTGGGTAGTTCGCTAAACTCGTTTTTTTTAGCCATTTCACGCACTTTTACCGGATCGAAGTTACCATTGAAGTAAAGAAAGGAACCACGTACATTATTATTGCGATATATGAGAATCTCTTTTACTGCATTGCGTTTTTCACGAATAGATATTACATTTCTTTTGAGCTCGTCATTTTTCCGAAACACTTCAATAAAAGAATTTCCGGTAATGGAATTCATTTGATTATTTAGATATTGAGTGCGGTCAGGCGTGGAGCTGGGAAATTGCATATAACGCAAATCCTTCGTGTTTCCAATAAGCGACTTCATTTCAGGAGAAATATTACCTAAAAGACTGAGCATGAATTGAGGTACGCGAATAGCTGTAACCTGACTGTCATTTTTATGAGCATTGTAGAAACTATCTATGGAGTTATAACTTCCACAAGCTGACAAAGTCAATACAAAAACAAGAAAAACAAACTTTTTAATCATACCGTGGTCATGGTCTAAAAGGTTAAAAAATCATTATTCAGAGTTTTAGATGCAAGGGGATTATTTTTCCTAAATGTAAGGAAAATTCACGAACAAGCATCCCATATTGGATCTGCTAATGTTGGTGCTGATATAAATATAGGTTGCTTTCCAACAGGATGCAAAAATTCTATGCTTCGCGCATGCAAATGGATACTACCGTTTTTATTGCTACGGTCAAAACCATATTTTAAATCTCCTTTAATCGGGCAATTTATGGCTGCAAGTTGTGCCCGGATCTGATGATGCCTTCCCGTTTTTAAATCGATTTCCAATAAATAATAACTTTTGAGCTTTTTTAAAATTTGATAATCTAGAATGGCCTTTTTACTATTGGGAACCTCTTTAATATTTGCATAGGACTTATTTTGTTTCGTATTTCTTACTAACCAGTGCTCAAGTGTGCCCTGTTCTTTATCGGGGTGATTTTTTATAATCGCCCAATATGTTTTTTTTACTAATTTTTTTGAAAATATTTCATTTAACCTGGAAAGTGCTTTGGAAGTACGTGCAAATACGACTAAGCCCGAGGTGGGCCTGTCAATTCGGTGAACCACGCCCAAAAAAACTTTCCCCGGCTTGTTATATTTTTTCTTAACGTATTGCTTAACAATTTCACTCAATGGTACATCTCCCGTTTTATCTCCCTGAACAATATCACCTGGTCTTTTGTTAACGACAATAATATGGTTATCCTCAAATAATACCTGAAGATTTTGGGAATTGGTCTGATTTCTCTTATCCACTAACTTTAATATTGCTCATCATCACTGGGGAAGTCCCTGCTTTTCACATCATTAACATAGCGCGAAATGGCATTACCCATATCCTCATAAAGATTCATATATCTACGCAAAAATCGGGGATTGAACTCATGAGTCATTCCAAGAAGATCATGGATAACCAATACCTGGCCATCCGCAAATTTACCACCGCCTATTCCAATTGTTGGTATGGAGATATTTTCTGACACTTTTTTTGTTAAGGCAGCGGGTATTTTTTCAAGGACAATAGCAAAGCACCCTAGCTTTTCGAGAAGTTCGGCATCTTCCATTAGTTTCTCTGCTTCATCTTTTTCCTTAGCCCTGACTGTATAAGTACCAAATTTATAGATGGCCTGTGGAGTTAATCCCAGATGTCCCATAACAGGAATACCTGCATTTAGGATGCGTTTTACCGATTCCTTTATTTCAATACCACCTTCGACCTTTACCGCATGAGCACCACTTTCTTTCATTATCCTGATAGCAGAACGCAGTGCTTCTTTGGGATCACTCTGGTAACTTCCGAAGGGAAGATCAACTACTACCAAGGCCCTGTTTACAGCCCGTATTACAGAAGAAGCATGGTATATCATCTGGTCGAGTGTTATAGGTAAAGTGGTCTCATGTCCTGCCATGACATTGCTGGCAGAGTCACCAACCAATATGACGTCAACATTGGCATCATCAACAATCTTTGCCATAGAATAATCATAAGCAGTTAGCATAGAAATTTTTTCTCCCTGCTTCTTCATTTCTATTAAGGACTTTACAGTAACCCTCTTGTATTCTTTTTTGGAAATAGACATTGCTTTCTTTTTGGCGAGATAAATGTAAGGAGTTTTGTTCAATTGTTAAGAGCAAGGTAAAGTGTTTAAATTATTCCCTATTTTAGGCATCGAAGTTGAAACTATTGAACAATGAGAGTATTTATTTGTTTACTGTTGCTATTTATTTCTAGTTTATTAATTGCGCAGAATAATGAAAAAGAAAATATAAAGAAGGCAGTTGAACTGTTTTTCGATGGGTTTCACAATCAGGATTCGACATTAATAAAAAGCACTACCAGTACTGGTATAATTATGCAAACCATTGGCCGGGATAAAGAGGGAACAAGTGTGGTTAAGACCTCAGATTTCAATAATTTCCTTAAATCGATAGTTAGTATTCCTGACACTACAAAATTTCGGGAAAAATTACTATCATTTCAAATTCATGTCGATGGAAGTATGGCCAATGCCTGGACTCCTTATGAATTTTGGATCAATGATACTCTGAGTCATTGTGGAGTAAATTCATTTCAATTGCATAAGCAAGATGGAACCTGGAAGATCATTTATATCATAGATACAAGGCGACGTGAAGATTGTAATTAGGTCTAAAATATTGTAATTCTTCCGGTTTCAAGCCTCACTAAATTCACTATCTATAGGAAGGCACCTCATTTATATTTGCGGAATTAATGACATCCTGTCAGTTTTTTTCGGTTGGCATGCTGTTTGTCATTTAATAAACCATTGAAATATGGATAAATATTAACTAATAAAATAAAATAGATGAGCAAGATTATAGGAATAGATTTAGGAACAACAAACTCATGTGTTTCTGTAATGGAAGGCAATGAACCGGTTGTAATACCCAATGCGGAAGGTAAGCGGACTACCCCGTCTGTTGTGGCATTTGTAGAAGGTGGTGAAATTAAGGTGGGAGATCCTGCTAAAAGACAAGCAGTTACTAATCCTCATAACACAATATATTCCATTAAACGTTTTATGGGGAATAAATTCTCAGAGTGTCAAAAAGAAGTTGACAGAGTACCCTATAAAGTTGATAAAGGAGACAATGATACACCAAGAGTAGATATTGATGGGCGTTTATACACACCACAGGAGATTTCAGCTATGGTGTTGCAAAAAATGAAGAAAACTGCTGAAGATTATTTAGGTCAGGCAGTTACTTCAGCTGTAATTACGGTTCCTGCTTATTTTAATGATGCACAAAGACAAGCAACTAAAGAAGCGGGAGAAATAGCTGGTCTTAAGGTAGAGAGAATTATTAATGAACCTACAGCAGCTTCTTTGGCCTATGGATTGGACAAGAAACACAAAGATCAGAAAATTGTAGTATTTGATTTTGGTGGAGGTACGCATGACGTTTCCATTTTGGAATTGGGAGATGGGGTTTTTGAAGTGTTAGCAACTGATGGGGATACCCATTTGGGAGGTGATGATGTTGATCAAAAAATTATTGACTGGCTGGCAGATGAGTTTAACAAGGAAGAGAGCATAGATCTAAGAAAAGATCCTATGGCGCTACAGAGATTACGTGAGGCAGCGGAAAAAGCCAAAATTGAATTGTCTACTTCTTCTCAAACGGAAATTAATCTTCCGTATGTGACTGCAACTGCTTCCGGACCTAAGCACCTTGTGGTTACATTGTCTCGTTCAAAATTTGAGCAATTAATCGCAGATTTGGTGAAGAGAACCATAAAACCCTGTGAAACAGCTTTAAAAGCCGCCGGACTTTCAAAAAGTGATATTGATGAAATTATTTTGGTTGGAGGTTCTACCAGGATGCCTGCAGTTCAGGAAGCTGTTGAGAAATTCTTTGGTAAAAAACCATCAAAAGGTGTGAACCCTGATGAAGTTGTGGCTGTTGGAGCCGCTATACAGGGAGGAGTTCTTACAGGAGACGTGAAAGATGTCTTGCTATTGGATGTTACCCCATTATCTCTTGGAATTGAGACTATGGGCGGAGTAATGACCAAATTAATTGAATCCAATACCACTATTCCAACTAAAAAATCACAAGTATTTTCTACTGCTGCGGATAACCAGCCATCTGTTGAGATCCATGTTTTACAGGGAGAAAGACCAATGGCGACAGATAATAAAACCATTGGACGATTCCATTTGGATGGAATTCCACCAGCACAAAGAGGGATACCTCAGATTGAAGTTACATTTGATATAGATGCTAATGGTATTATAAAGGTGTCGGCTACAGATAAGGCTACTAACAAGACTCAGGATATCAGAATTGAAGCTTCTTCCGGACTTACTGAGGAGGAAATTAAGAAAATGAAGGCAGAAGCAGAAGCTAACGCGGAATCTGATAAAAAAGCAAAAGAGACTGCGGATAAAATGAATGAGGCAGATAGTATGATATTCCAGACCGAGAAACAATTAACTGAGTTTGGAGATAAATTATCTGAAGACAAGAAAAAGCCTATTGAAGAGGCCTTAGCAGAGCTAAAAACGGCTTATGAAGGTAAAGATGTTGACGTAATAACATCTGCACTGGATAAAATAAATGAGGCTTGGAAGGTTGCATCTGAAGAGATGTATAAGGCCCAGGCTGAAGCTCAACAGGCCGAAGCACCATCTAATGGCGAAGAGACTACTTCTGAAGATACAAAAGAAGGAGATAATGTGGAAGATGTAGATTTTGAAGAAGTAAAGTAAAAAGAAATTTATAGCGGATTTAAAGGGCGGTTATTCCGCCCTTTTTTATTTTCGGTATGCTATTTGTTTTCATGTTGAAGTATAAAGAAGTAATTTTGTTTTAATGCAGAAAAACTACGCTATTTACATCTTTAAAATAATATCGGTTATAGGACTTATCTTATTGCCTTTAAAGACTTTTACCCAGGAACCTCAAATCTTTACGTTAAAAGATTTTGACTTACGGGGTAGGGTAAAGTCTTGCTTGGTTATTGCTGATTATGGCAAAGAAGAGTTTGAATTTAATAGGGATGGTTTACTCACCAAAAATTTAACACGCTATAATGAAACGGATTATGATATTACTTATTACAAATATTTGAACGGACAGTTGTTGGAAAAGCGCGATGAAATTTATCGTGAAGGTCAATTTGATAAACAGACTTCAATTGCACATTTTTATGAAGTTGATACCACGGATAATAAAAAAGTTTCGGAAAAAATTATTTCTTATGCGGGTGAGGTTCTGGGTATCTATGAGTATTCTTATAATGAGGATGGTAAACTCATAGAAGTTATCAGATCTAATAATGAAGGTTTAGACGAGACAAATATTGAATATAGCAGTTATAAGGGAGAAACAACAATAACCTATTTGTTAAATGGTGTAATTCTTAAGTCAATAAGAACTTCTTTTAAGAATAATAGAAAGGGCATAAATAACAAGATAGTTTTGACAAAAGAATTTCTTGATGGAATTCCTAATAAAGCACAAGAGCAGATTTATGATTTGGAAGGTAAATTGACCTCAATAAAGGAATTTAATTATGATGAAACTAAGAAGTCATTTGTAACTATTAGGGCTATAAACTATACTTATGATACCTCGGGTTTGATTTTAAAAGAGGTTGCAAAAATTGAAAAATCTGTCAAGACGAAAGATTATATCTACCAATTTGACGGTGAAGAAGAGGGTAATTGGGTTAAAAAAATCATGACACCAAAAAATCTTTATACTACTCGAAGTATTGCTTATTATCAGGATGAATTAATAAAACCTGAAGAATAACAACATTACACTTTAAACGGTTCATTTAAGTCCCATAAGTTGCCATAGAGATCCTCAAATACTGCTACGTTTCCATAGGCTTCTTTACTGGGAGGACGAACAAAATTAACACCTTGTTTGCTCCTTTCATGATAATCTCTCCAAAAGTCATCGGTATATAAAATTAAGAAAACTCGGCCACCACCCTGATTCCCGACAGCAGTTAACTGCTCCTCTCCAATAGCCTTTGCCAAAAGAAGGTAGCAGGAATTATTTCCACTGGGAGTTAAGGTAACCCATCTTTTGTTATCTTCCGGTTCATTGTCTTGGCTAATTAAAAAATTCAACTTTTTTGTATAAAATTCTATTACTTCATCGTAATCTCTTACTAAAAGACTAATTGATGAAATATACTGTTTCATTTTTTTGCATTTTTATCCGCTTTATGTAATTTCTTCCATTCATTTATTAGAATACCGTAAAAGCAGGTATTCCTTTTATAACCATCTAATAAATAGACATTCTCCCGAAGAATTCCTTCCAGAATTGCGCCCAGTTTCTCCACCGCTTTTCGTGATTGTAAATTTCGTTCATCAATCCTGAAGGAAATTTTTTCAAACCCCAGGGAGTAAAATGCATGGTTAATTAAAAGATGTTTCATTTGTGTGTTAAGACCGGTACCCTGAAATTTTTTACCTATCCATGTAGAGCCAATTTCCAACACCTTATTTTTGTCATCTATACTCATGTATCTGGTGCATCCGGCAAAAGCCATGGCTTGTTTATCATAGATAATAAAGGGAAGCGAGGACCTTTGTTTTTGTTGATCTAGGGCTATTTCAACATAAGTCCTAAGAGCCGGAGGAGATTCTATATCAGAAGGGGAATATTGAAGGAGTTTATGCTCGGCAGCTACTGACTGTAGGTTTGCATAATTATCCAGAGTGAGAGGTGAGAGTCTTACCCGACCATTTTCCAGAATCATTGGCTTTATCATATAATTAAACTATTAATAAGTTCTTTTTTAACGACATGACCCCCATTAAAAATATGTTCTTTTGCCCTACCATTAAATATGGTTCGGCTTTTTTCTCTCTCAATTGATAAACGCTCCTTTGTCAGATATTCATCTTGATTACCGATAATTATTGTTACTTGAGTATTACCTAAATGTGCAAAATCTTTTTCATTTAGTTCATTTGGAATACCCCCCGCATAGAGTACCAATTGATCACATACAATTTTCCGCTGAGCAACCCATCTCACAGCCATCGAAACTCCTTGGGAGAATCCAAAAATAATAAGGTTACAGGTGGAGAGGATCATTTCTTCTTCCAATATGGCATCAAGATATTTGAGATTATTTTTTATTTCAATTTCAGTATTTTCTTTGGTTAACCAACTGGAGCCCACATGTTTATAGGAGTTATTCAGATAATATTTAGAAGGTGCCTGGGGAGCAATAATGTAATTATCTACAGGATTTAGTTCATCAAAATATTTTAGAAAATACTTGCTCAAATAACCTATCCCATGAAAAACTACCCATATGTTTTTTGTCTTATCTGTAAAGTCATTTAAGGTTTCATAGGTGTTAGTACTGTTATACCTAACAGATTTTTCCAAAGGTTTATTAGTCATATTATTTCAATTGTTATTAGTTGCATTTGATTGCTTAATTTTACGCAAAATTATTTCTATGGACGAATACAAGGACAAAATACTTAAGGTTTGCAATGATATTTGTAAAAATACACTTATGGAAACCTTGGAAATTGAATTTGTTGATGTAGGTGAAAATTTCCTTGTTGCTAAAATGCCTGTAAATTCAAGGGTTTATCAACCAGATGGTGTATTACATGGTGGCGCGACTGTTGCCCTGGCTGAAAGTGTTGGCAGCGCTGCTTCTTATGTATTTCTTGACGGTCAAAAAGTTTTTGTACGTGGTATTGAAACATCTGCAAATCATGTAAGGAGCATAAGTGAAGGGGAGGTATATGCCAGGGCCACAATTATCCATAAAGGCAGAACTACACAATTGTGGGATATTCGTATAACGGATATGGAAGACAACCTTATTTCAGTATGTAAATTAACCACTATTGCCCTACCTAGAGTCTAGTATGTTTTTAGAACACATTGGTATAATTGAAACTCACTTGAAAAGTGAATTGCCCGTTGTTGCCTATAGAAAACCCAATACCAAAGAAGTAATCTCAATTTTCCAACATGATTCGACTCTGCATCATGTAAGTGATTTTAGCGCTAAAGGATTTGTTTTCGCCCCTTATGATCAGAATGCTCGCGGAGTGCTAATTCATGCGGATAGAGTTTATTCGCATGAATATCAAATGAGAGATTTTAAATTTGACACGCCTAACTTTGGAGCAATCTCCGAAGAGGGGAGGAATTACCATATTGAAATTGTAAATAAGGGGATTAAAGAAATTGAGAATAATAAATTCAAAAAAGTAGTGCTGTCAAGAAGGATAGTGGTACCCAATCATTCCTCACCCATTCAATTATTTAGCAAGGTCCTTGATAGTTACCCTAATGCCTTTTGTTATCTCTGGTACCATCCCAAAATAGGTCTTTGGATAGGAGCAACTCCCGAATTACTATTCCTTAAACAAAATTCCACTTTGGTTACCATGTCTCTTGCGGGTACTAAGAAGAGTCTGTCCACAGAGAAACCTTCATGGGGAAAGAAGGAAATAAAAGAGCAGGATATGGTTACGCAGTACATAGTTCAACAGCTCAGGAATTATGTCCCTGATTTGTCAATTGGCAAAGTGAATTCTGTTAAGGCAGGTAATTTATGGCATCTAAAAACTAAAATTTGGGGAACAGTTCGCGATTTGGAATTAAAAAGTATAATTCAAGCATTACATCCCACACCAGCTATTTGCGGCTTTCCTGTGAGTGAGGCAGATGAATTTATCAAAAAGAATGAGAATTATGATCGGGAATTTTACACCGGATATTTAGGAGAACTGAATATTGATAATGACAAAACCTCGCATCTCTTTGTTAACCTTCGATGTATGCAGATAAAAGATGATTTGGCCATTCTCTATTTAGGTGGTGGAATAACATCCAGTTCCAATGCTCAACAAGAGTGGATCGAAACAGTTCATAAAAGCGAAACCATGCTAAATATGATATTTAATTAAGTCAATTGATTGGATTTACAAATTGTTCCGTCGTATTTTTGTGGTGCCTATGAAATATTCTAGTATTCCTTCGGCTCAATCGGTTGTTTTCCACTGTAAATCAAGGGGTATAAAGAACATTGTTATTTCCCCAGGTTCGAGGAATGCCCCATTAACCATTGGTTTTACCAATGACCCATATTTTTCTTGTTATAGCATTGTAGACGAGCGTAGCGCAGCTTTTATTGCCTTAGGCATGGCACAACATCTGCAAAAGCCGGTGATAGCGGTATGTACTTCGGGAAGTGCACTTTTAAACTATTACCCTGCTGTGGCAGAAGCTTTTTACAGTGATATACCTCTTATAGTAATTTCTGCAGATAGACCTGGTTATAAAGTCGATATTGGAGATGGTCAGACCATAAGACAGGAATCATTATTTGAAAAGCATATAGGTTATTCGGCCAATTTAAAACAAGATATCACCCATGCTACTGATACAGTAAAGAAGTATGACAACTCCTTGTTTCCAAAAGATAATACCTTAGAACAGTCGCAGTCTCAAATACAAAGTTTTAATGATGCTGCGTTAAATAATGCCTTAAAATCGGCAATTATCCAAAACAACCCCGTACATATAAATGTACCTTTTGAAGAGCCTTTATACGACCTTGTGGAAAATTTGGAGCTAGCCCCATTTTGCACGCCTATAATTTTAGAGAATAACAGTAAGGAGGTCAATTGGGATGATCTTGCCCGAATATGGAATATGTGTGAAAAGAAAATGCTTATTATTGGTGTAAATAATCCAGATAGTATTAATGTTGATTATTTAAATACTCTTGCGAATGATGATTCAGTAATCGTTTTTACAGAAGTTACTTCAAATGCGCATCATCAAAATTTTTTCCCAAGCATAGACAGTGTAATTGCACCAATTGAAAAATCAAAGAATAGAGAATTACTATTTAAGGAATTACAGTCGGAACTATTAATTACAATGGGGGGGATGATAGTATCTAAGAAGATAAAAGCATTTCTCAGGAAATATAAACCAAAACATCATTGGCATATAAATAACAAAAAAGCTTATGATACATTTTTTAGCCTTTCAAAGCACATAAAAGCGGATGAAAATTGGTTCTTTGAAAATTTTTTGGAGATAAGGTCTGAGTTGCAAAGTAATTACTACAGCAATTGGAATAAAGTGAAACAAAAATATATTAGTAGAAGGAAAACTTATTTAAGTGAAATTCCATTTACAGATTTTTGCGCTTTTCAGATTATCTGTTCTGGAATTCCTAAAAACTATCAGTTACATCTGGCAAATAGTTCAACTGTGAGATACGCGCAGTTATTTGATTTAGATCCTTCACTTAGGGTTTATTGTAATAGAGGAACGAGTGGTATTGACGGGAGTACTTCTACCGCAATTGGTGCGTCAATTCATTCAGATAATCCTACCTTACTAATAACCGGAGATCTGAGTTTCTTCTATGACAGCAATGGCCTGTGGAATTCTTATATGCGCAACGACTTAAGAATAGTAGTAATCAATAATGGCGGTGGTGGGATTTTCAGAATCTTACCAGGTATGGAAAATTCTCAGAATTTTGAAACCTACTTTGAGACCGTGCACGAATTGGAGTTACAAAAACTTTGCTTGTTATATAATATAGATCATCTGGAAGCTGCAGATAAAAAAACCTTAAATAATGCCTTGTCTACTTTTTATTTACCTTCTAAATCGCCGGTGCTTTTAGAGGTAAAAACACCCCGATTATTGAATGATAAAATTTTGCTTACTTATTTTGATTTCATATCTTAGAATATTATTAAATCGTATAAAGAACACTAACAATATGAGCAGTAGAAGAGACAATCTTATTCAGCAGTACGCAGCTGATATCAAGGGTAAATTTGGTCAAACCCCGGATATGGATCTGCTGACAAAAGTAGCTATTGGCCTGGGTCCTGCAATCTATAATATGGATTCTTCCAAAGTGTCTGGAACAGACGGTTCTGAACTTGAAACCGTAAAGAAAAATTTTTTACTAAAAAAATTAGGACTAACAGATGGTCCTCAACTAATGGAAGGTATCAAAAGTGTAATTAACACTTATGGTACTTCTGAGAGAAACAAACATCGTGCGGTCGTATATTATATATTGGCAAAGCATTTTAAAAAAGAATCTGTTTACAACTAGAACATTAAATTAGCCGTTCTTTAAATGAACGGCTTTTTTTATACCTTTTTGCTTAGAACAACTTCATGATAGAATTAGGAAATTATAATACGCTAAAAATACTAAGAGAAACAGCTGTAGGATTATTTCTGGGTGATGATGATGTGGATGATTTATTACTTCCATTAAAATATATTCCTGACGAGTTTAATATAGGGGATGATATAAGTGTATTTTGTTACCTAGATCATGAAGAACGGCCTATTGCGACAACACTTAAACCACTCATTAAAAGGAATACTTTTGGATTACTTCGGGTGGCCGAGGTAAACGAATTTGGCGCTTTTTTGGATTGGGGATTGGAAAAACATTTGCTCGTACCCTTTAGGGAGCAGCAGACAAAAATGATTGAAGGAGAATCGTATGTGGTTTTTTGTTATCTAGATGAAAAGACTTTCAGATTAGTAGCTTCATCCAGATTGAATAAATTCGCGAAGAATGAAGATATTTCACTAAGCCCCAAGGATGAGGTAGATCTATTGGTAAGCAGGCAATCTGAATTAGGTTGGGACGTTATAATAAATAATAAATACCAGGGCCTGGTGTTTAAGAGTGAAGTTTTTCAACCCATGCAAGTTGGAGTAACCTTAAAAGGTTATGTAAAGAAAATTCGTGAGGATAATAAAGTTGATATTGTTTTAAAGCCCATTGGTCATTTGGCGCTAGAACCTGCAGCTAAGCGGATCTTTGAGCAGTTAGAATTAGCTGGCGGATATATTTCACTTCATGATAAATCTGCTCCTGAGGAAATACAGCAGATGTTTCAAATGAGTAAAAAAACCTTCAAAAAAGCCATAGGAGCGCTTTACAGGGATCGAAAAATTAAGATAAAAAACGATGGGATTTATATGGTATAAATGGGATTAATTTTCAATAGTTTTAAACAATTCCTGCTTATGTATTTATTTTCCCCATAAAACTGCTATTTTTGCTAAATAGACCTATTTATTTTGTTGATAATAAGCTTTTTACTTAAATTTAACCCGTAGACCCCCTAAATTATATATCAAATGCCATTTATTGAAGAAAGCGATTTATTGGAATTGCATAAAGACATAGACAAAGCGCAAATTATAAATGAACGCTTATTAGATCAAATTAAATATAAAAATAAAGAATTAAAAAGGAGCAAGATCCAAAGAAATGTCCTTGCTGGTGTAACTACACTTTTTTTAATTGGAGCACTCGCGATAACTTCATTTACTGCCGGACTTAGTAGGTCTAATACCTATGACAATCAAAATTTATTAGTTTCTATTGATAGCCTGGATGCTGTAAAAACCAGAATAGATAATCTTCAACAAAAGAATGAAGAATTGAGTTTAGTTAAGGAATTCTATCTGGCTAAGCAGTTTTTAGAAAAGGAGAAAATATATTCTGTTCAGGTAAAATCCTTTGTTGATAACAATCTTACATTGTCTTCAGAATCTTTAACAAATACCATGTTCGTCAAAACGAACCCGTTTTATTCTTATTCCTTGGGAAATTTCGAAACATTGGAAGAAGCCAGATCCTTTAGGTATCAATTGGTTAAAATGGGCTTCGAAGATGCATTTGTAGCTTCTTATCAGGCAGGTAAACGAATAAAAATAGAAGATCCTTATTAGTGACCAAATATAGAGCTTGGCTAAGTGCAGCGCGCTTAAGAACTCTTCCCTTATCATTATCCGGCATATTAGTAGGTACCGCTGTGGCGAATATTTACGGCTATTGGAATTTAACTATTTTTATTCTTGCCTTAATAACTACAGTTGCATTTCAAATAACTTCGAACTTTGCAAATGATTATGGAGATGGAATAAAGGGTACAGACAATGAAGATAGAATTGGACCCAAGCGAGCTTATCAAAGCGGCCGGCTGTCTAAAAGCGAGATAATAAAAGGGATTCGCATATCTGTTGTTATTGATTTATTCCTGATTTTCTTGCTATTATACTTCGCTTTTCAAGATGAACATTTAATGTATGTGGTTTTATTTGTAATACTTGGAATGGCGAGTATTTGGGCTGCCATTAAATATACGGTTGGCAACAATGCATATGGATATAAAGGATTTGGTGATCTTTTTGTTTTCTTATTTTTCGGATTGTTAAGTGTTCTGGGTTCGATGTTTTTGTTTACAAAATTTTTAACATCTATGGCGGTACTTCCTGCTGCTTCCATAGGATTTCTCAGTACAGCAGTACTTAATTTAAACAACTTAAGAGATATAGTTTCGGATAAAAAAGCTAATAAGAATACGGTGATTGTCAAAATAGGGCTTTCTAAAGGAAAAGTATACCATTACACCTTGATTATTCTGGCTTTCATTAGTATGCTAATTTTTGTAGGGAATCATTTCTATTCATGGAAAAGTGGAATTTGTCTGATCGCATTTGTACCTCTTTTTATTCATTTGAGAGTAGTAAGTAAAATAGAAAATCCTCGAAATTTCGATCCTGAATTAAAAAAAGTTGCACTTAGTACTTTTCTATTGGGATTATTGTTTTATATAGGGTATAATTATTTTTTGTAAATTTGAGTAGACATAACCCACTAATACCATACTTACTTTGGAACAAGCTATTAAGATTCTTATTGTAGAAGACAACGTGATTATTGCAGACGACATGCAATCTATGTTGGAGGAAATAGGATATGAAATTGTAGATAATGTTATTGTTTACGAACAGGCTGAAGAGGTTTTAAAAAGTAATCATGTAGACCTGGTACTTATTGATATCATTTTAGCATCCGACAAAACGGGAATTGACTTAGGGAAGCATATAAGAGAGAAATACAATATTCCCTTCATTTTTGTCACTTCCAACTCAGATAGGGCTACTGTGGAGAACGCTAAGACAGTTAAACCTAATGGTTACCTCGTAAAACCATTTGAACAACAGGATCTATATACTGCTATTGAGATTGCACTTTCAAATTTTGATTACTCAACCAAAAAAGGAGGAAAGGAACATCCTGAAGATGAAGAGACAGTCGTATCCAATTCTGTACTCAAAGATTCTATTTTTGTCAAAAAGCAGCACCTTTATTATCGTATTCAGTTTGGAGATATTCAGTTTATAAAGGCAGATAATGTTTACCTGGAAGTGAATACAATAGACAAGAAATTTCTAGTAAGATCTCCCTTAAAAGATTATTTGGAGAAATTACCCAAAAATAAATTTTACCGAGCGCATAAATCTTATATCGTAAACGTAGATCATATAGACGCTATTAACTCTAAGGATATTATGATAAATAATACCCTGATCCCGATTTCTAAGGATTTCAAAGAGTTCATTATTTCTGCCATGAATTCGTAGGGCTGAGCATTTTCAGTAGTTTTCTTTTATAGGAATAGAGCTTTTTATATCTTCTAAATGGCCTTCAAAAGGCCAATCACAACACATTTGAACTACTTCACAACAATTATTTTTCTCTAAAGAAGAATTGGAATACTTTGGCTATATAATTAAATAGATTAATTTTTTTCATTTTCATATAGTGTTCTCGTAAAAGAGTCTTGTCTTAGTTGGCAGGGCTCTTTTTGATTAAGACCATTTTGAATTGAACCGGATTTCTAAACTTCCGAGATTAATTCTCCATGAAAGGCTAAAAAATCAGGCGAAATGCATTTAATGACTATAAAAAGCTATTTCACAACATAAATATGCACTTACACAACAAAATCCGGAATGCTAAATTTCTAGGTAATACATTTGAAGCGTTAATTCAGCACTCCAAATCTTATCATTAATATATCACAGTTTAAAAGGCTATGCTTTGTGTATAGCCTTTTTTTAGTTGACCAGGTATTTTATCGTGAAGATTAGAAGGAATACAGGCGGGAAATTAAAAGTGTTTTGGTAATAAAAGTAAGGATGAGAATATATTGTTATGAGACTTAATTTTCAATAAGAGTTCTGGTAGACAACAGTTTCATTCTACTTTACAACAAAAATTTAAACACATGGCGAAATAATAATAAGTTTAAATTGTTGTTAAGGTTTTAACTAAATAATTATAATCTGATCAAAATAGTATTTGGCATATATCCCAAAGCTTGTTATGGCAAAATCGCTGGGTAAAATTTTAGTAATATTTTTTCTTTCTTTGGTTCAAAGTGTCGGAGCGCAGGTTTTAGATACCTTGGATGAAAATGTATTAGATTTATTCAAGGATAAACGAAGTGTTACCGATAGATTTGATTATTTCTTCAATACCATACACAGGTATAATGAAAACTCCGCCTATGATTGGTTGGATGAAGTTAATGTTTATCTAAACTCCGCAGAGAAGTCTGGAGACTCGACAGCCATAAATAATTATAAGCTCATGCAGTCTCAAATTTATTTTGATTTGGGAGACTACGACAAAAGTGTGGCTATAGCTAATGACTTATACTCGGTAAAAGATAAACTAGATCTTCAGACCAAAAGGTTTATGTTAGATCTAATTGATAATAACTATTCCCAATTAAAACTATATGGAAAACAGGTTGAGATTAGACAGGAGAAAAGAGATTTAGGTTTCTCCGAGAATATTACTTTTTATGATATTTATTCGAATCTAGGGTTGCATAGAAAAGCCATGGAAGATTACATCATGGATATGAAAAAGACCATTGATAACACTGATCTCTACGGCCTTGCAGAATATAATAACAATGTTGGTCGGTATTTACTTCTGGACAAATCTTCTTCGGTTGCGTTGAGTAATTTTAAAAAAGCCAAAGGTTATATAGATGTATATTTAAATGATGTGACCCAGGTAAAGACAGAGAAAGAATTGCAGGATGCCAAATTATTAAAGGGCATTATAGAAGGTAATATTGGAAAGTCCTATTTGCAACTAAAACAATTTGAAGAGGCATTACCCTATTTAGAAAACAGTATAGGTTTAATAAAAGAAAACATTATTGGTCAGTATTCTGAAGATGTGATTGAAAATAGCTTGGCTCTTGCAGATTGTCACCTACAACTAGAAAATTTTCAAAAAGCAAAGGATATTTTAAATGAAGCTCTCAATCCCATTAAGATAGAGCATATTATTAAGAAAAATAGATTATTGGCTGCATATTACGACAAGATTGAGGACTATAAAAATGCAAGTTTTTACTTGAAAAAAAATGTAAGGATTGCGGATTCTATTAATACCAATGACTCCTCTCTTAAAAAACAACAGCTTTCCACAGTTGCAAAATATGAAATTGAGAATTCCAAACGAATGATAGATGCACAAAAGCTGGAAATGGAACGTGCAAGAAATGAAATGCAGGCTAAGGATGAGCAAATAAACCTGGTTTTTATTTCTTTGATTTTTACACTTTTGGGTTTTGCGGGATTGGTTTATGCATATTTAAAAAGTATAAAGAATCAACGTCTGATTGCTGAACAGAAGCATATAATTGAAAATTCTCTGGTGGAAAAAGATTCTTTACTTAAAGAAATTCATCATCGTGTAAAAAATAATCTGCAAATGGTATCGAGCCTTTTGAGTCTGCAAACTAAAAATACGCGAAGTAAAGCTGCAATAGAAGCTCTTGAAGAAGGCAAGAGCAGGGTAAAAGCTATGGCTTTAATACATCAGAAATTATATCAAAATGATGATTTATCTGTAATTGAAATGCAGGGTTATATCGAAAGTTTGGTGAATAGTGTACAATCGGTATTCAAAAAAGGAGGACATAGTATTAATATAACAATTGACGCTGAAGGGGTCGAATTGGATATTGACAGAGCAATTCCATTTGGATTAATACTAAATGAGTTGGTGTCCAATTCCTTTAAATATGCATTTCCTGAGGATGATGACGATGGTAAGATATATATCCACCTTAGAAAAAATGGCGACCAAGGATTCTTTGAATATACCGATAATGGTGTGGGCCTCGATGAAGAATCTGAAGAAAGAGCCAATTCATCTATGGGGATCCGATTAATGAAGCGCCTGGTAAATCAACTACAATCTACATTAAATATTGATAAAACTACAGATGGTGTACGTTTTTGGTTCAATTTTAAATAAATTTGAACTTCTAATTGTTACATCATGAAAATTACATTTTTAGGGCACGCATCCTTATTAGTTGAGGTCGGCCAATTCAAGATTTTAGTAGACCCGTTCATTACAGCAAACGAGAGGGCAACCGGAAAGGTTGATATAGAAGATTTAAATCCTGATTATATCCTGGTTACACATGCCCATCAAGACCATATCTTGGACGTAGAGGCTATTGGTAAAAGATCTAACTCAGTAATTGTAAGTAATTATGAAATTGCCATGCATTATGAGGCTAAGGGATTCAAAGTACATCCAATGAATCATGGAGGCAGCTGGAATTTTGACTTTGGAAAGGTCAAATATACCAATGCCATACATACTTCTTCCTTTCCCGATGGATCATATGGCGGACAACCTGGTGGATTTATTATCTCCTCTGAGGACAAGCATCTGTACATTGCAGGCGATACGGCTTTGACAACAGACATGAAATTAATTCCATTAACCCATCAAATAGACCTGGCCATTTTACCAATTGGAGACAATTTTACAATGGGTATAGAAGACGCTGTTCTGGCTGCAGATTTTGTTTCTTGTGATACCGTGTTGGGATATCATTATGATACTTTTGGTTATATAGAAATCGACCATAAGAAGGCTCAGGAAGAATTTACGAAAGCCGGTAAAAAATTGCATCTGTTGCCAATAGGGGAGGCAATTACAATTTAATTATCTGAACTGACTTCTCAGTACTATTTTATTTAATAGCTTTGGATAGAATCGTTTCAGATAAATACCTTGAATTTCTTTACCTCCAATATAAGCTTCATATTTCTTTTGCTCTATTGCCCGGATCATTTTTCTGGCAAATATCTCCGGAAGCATACCTTGCTCCGTTGCCGGATCATTTCTATTTTGAGAAGAACCATCTCCGATTAAAGCATTTATAGCCACCTTGGTCTGAACAAAACCCGGACATACCAAAGTTACATCTATACCATCCTTATCGTGTTCCATCCTAAGCACATCAAAGAAACCATGCAAGGCGTGTTTGGCTGCACAATAACCGGACCTATACGGAGACCCAAATTTGCCCATTAAACTGGTCACGGTAACAAAATGACCACTCCTTTTTGAGATAAAATGAGGCAAGACTTCTTTAGTAAGGGCCACAGTTCCCAAATAATTTACATTTATCAATCTTTCATAAACTTCTAACTCTGTATCCATTATTAAAGAACGCTGGCTAATTCCTGCATTGTTGATTAGCATATCAATTCTCCCATAAATAGATACTGCAGTTTTTACGCTATTACCCACCCTACTGAAATCCGCAAGATCCAATGGCAAAACTGCCACACACTCCGGATATTTGCATTTTTCTTTAACCGAGATGAGCTGTTTTTTATTCCGGGCCGATAAGATAAGCTTATAGCCTTTCAAGCTTAATTCATAGGCCAGAGCTTCACCTATGCCGGAAGAAGCCCCAGTTAACCATATTACTTTTTTATTATTTCCCCGCATTCTCTAATTTTTAGTTTGAAAATATAGTTAAATTTAGCACCAATTCATATGGACGCTCTTTACAAGAAATACGATTTAAATTTTAAAAAACCAGGTGGCACATCCCGAGGCATACTTAGGAAAAAAGAAACTTGGTTTTTAGTTCTGAATAATCAAGGAAAATTTGGAATAGGAGAATGCGGCTTGTTCAGAGGCCTGAGTATTGATGATGTACCTGAATATGAGGATAAACTTTCCTGGACCTGCTCAAATATCCATTTGGGTAAAGAAAGACTTTTAGAAGATTTAAAGGAATATCCAAGTATCAGATTTGGAGTTGAACAGGCTTTCATTTCCCTGGCATCTGAAAACCCCTTTGTGCTTTTTCCTTCAGCCTTTACAAATTCTAAGGCAGCGATTAATATTAATGGCCTAATTTGGATGGGTGATGAAGAATACATGCAGGATCAAATAACTGAAAAAGTACAGTCGGGATTCAGTTGTATTAAAATTAAAATAGGGGCAATTGATTTTAATACAGAATTATCGTTATTGACATCACTGAGAGAGAAGTATAGTAAAGAAGAAATAGAACTTAGGGTAGATGCCAATGGCGCATTTAAAGTGGATGAGGCCTTGAATAAACTGATTAAATTAACAGCCTGCGATATACATTCTATTGAGCAGCCTATTAAAAAAGGATTTCCCATGGAAATGAAACATCTTTGTGAAAATTCACAACTGCCCATAGCTCTTGATGAGGAACTAATTGGCCATCATACCGTAACGAAAAAGGAAACCTTGCTACAAACCATTATGCCACGCTATATTATTTTAAAACCAAACCTTTTGGGTGGGTTCAAGGCTTGCAAGGAATGGATTGATATAGCATCAAAATTAGGCATCGGCTGGTGGATTACTAGTGCCTTAGAAAGTAATATTGGCTTAAACGCAATTGCGCAGTGGACCTATACTCTTGATAGCAAAATGGTCCAGGGATTAGGTACCGGGACTTTATTTACTAATAATTTTGATAGTCCACTTGAAATACAAAAAGGGAAATTACACTACAACAACAATTCAAACTGGGATCAGAATTTAATAAACAAATTATGTATATAGAACAAGGTTATAAAGGATTCCATGAATTATGGAGGTATGCGGTAGGTGTAATAATAATCTTTATAGGTTGGCAATTCATTGGGGCAGGTCCCCTGGTTTTAGTTCTATTTGCAAAAGCAATGGAGTCAGGAGATTACCCAACAGATATAGCCGGTATTTCAAATTTATTGGGATCTAATTTATTTTTATTTCTTGCACTGCTGATGTTTGTAATTGGATTTTTTGCACTATATCTTACTGTAAAATATTTACATAGACAAAGTTTCGTATCATTAAGCACTTCCAGGAAAAGCATTGATTGGAAAAGAGTAATTTTCATCTTTCTCCTATGGGCTGCAATTTCTGTAATATTCATAGGGTTGGATATTTTTTTATCACCGGAGGACTATGTTTATAACTTTCAGCCGGGTCCATTTTTGGTGTTGCTGCTTATTACCCTTATTCTTATCCCCATTCAAACCAGTTTTGAAGAGTATTTTATTCGTGGTTATTTAATGCAAGGACTCGGTATTGCTGCAAAAAACAGATGGGCGCCACTACTGGGTACCTCCCTAATTTTTGGGTTACTACATATATTTAATCCGGAAGTAGCTAAAATAGGATATGGGGTAATGGTTTTTTATATTGGGACTGGCCTGTTTTTAGGTATTCTTACCCTTATGGATGAAGGTTTGGAATTGGCCCTGGGTTTTCATGCCGCAAATAATTTAACTGCAGCACTTCTAGTTACAGCAGAATGGACCGCTTTCCAAACAAATTCTGTATATAAGGACATTTCTGAACCTGAAATTGGTTGGGAAGTTTTTGCTCCTGTTTTTATTATTTATCCTATTATGCTTCTTATTTTATCCAAAAAGTACGGGTGGACCAATTGGAAAGACCGTCTAACCGGCAAAGTTTTACCCCCTTTAGAATTAGATGAACAAACTAATAATTAAGTAGATGCCAGTAAAAATACATGAACAATTTAAACTTAATGGTTATGGCTATTCGAATGAAGAGTTAAAAGAGGTAGCCTATAGTTTAATTAAGGAAGGAGTAGACTTTGAACAGGAAATAGGAGACTTTCTATTAGATTGGTTGTCACCAGATTCTGAGCTCACTATACGAACATCAGGCTCCACAGGTATTCCTAAGGGGATAGGATTAAAAAAAAGACATATGGTAAACTCTGCCAAGGTTACCGGCCAATATTTCGGGTTAGAAGCCGGTGATAGGGTTTTACTTTGCTTATCTACCGGATACATTGCAGGGAAGATGATGCTCGTTAGGGCAATGGTTCTGGGTTTAGAGCTAGATTTTGTTGCTCCCACTTCAAGACCTTTGGATGGAGTATATAAGTCCTATAAATTTTGCGCCATGGTACCTCTTCAATTGGAATCTTCAATAAGTAAATTAAATCAGATTCAGACGGTCATAGTTGGGGGAGCACCAGTTTCTTACCAATTAATGAAATTGATTACCGACAGTAGTACAAAGATTTTTGAAACTTATGGGATGACTGAGACCATAACTCATGTTGCGGTCAGACCATTGAGTCAAGACGATGCCGGGTCAGATCATAAAGCTTTTGAAATATTACCGGATATAGCTATTTCTCAGGATGACAGAAAATGCCTGGTAATAAACGCACCAAATATTAGCGATAACCCTCTAATCACTAATGATATTGTAGAATTGATCTCGGAAAAGGAATTCCTTTGGCTGGGACGATTTGATAACGTTATTAATTCCGGTGGAATCAAACTATTACCTGAGCAAATTGAACAAAAACTGTCTTCTTTAATACCGTCAAGATTTTTTGTCAGTGCTTTGCCAGACTTAAAGTTGGGACAGAAGTTAATTTTAGTTGTTGAAGGAGAAAAAATAGAAGGACTTCAGGAAATAATTTCCAAAGCTGATTTGGAGAAATTTGAGTTACCAAAAGAAATATTTTACGTCTCAGCTTTTAAAGACACAACGAATGGTAAGATTATAAGGGAAAAAAGTTTGTCTTTGATAAAAAGCTGAGATTATTCGAAAGTCTGAGAATCCTAATTTTAGTAATTATCAGGATAAGAATGTAATACTATAGAATATAAATGATAGTATATTTATAACTTATTTATAAAGTAAAACAATTATAAATCAATGAAGTCTGCGCATTATATGAAAAGTCTCCTAACGCTCCTATTATTTTCACTTAGTTATCAATTATTTTGCCAGCAAATTTTATCTGAAGAAGAACGTGCTCAAGTAATTGATGAAATTTTAAGTGAAAGGTTTGATTTATTGTTGCCTGAACTTATGGACCAATCTGATTTGGACATGTGGATCCTTATTTCCCGGGAATACAATGAAGATCCCGTATTAAGAACCATGCTACCCTCCACCTGGTTAAATGCAAGAAGGAGAACCATTCTATTGTTTTATAGAAATAAAACGAAGGACACAATTGAAAAACTGGCCGTAGCCCGATATAATGTGGGAAAAAATATCTCTTCGGCATGGGATAAGGAAAAAGAACCTGATCAATGGCAAAGATTAGTTCAATTGATAGATGAAAGGAACCCAAAAAAGATTGGGCTTAATTTTTCAAAAGATCATAACATAGCCGATGGTCTGGATAAGACAGATTATGAGGAATTCTTACAGTACTTACCAAAGAAGTACACTTCAAGAGTAGTTTCTGCTGAACAACTTGCTGTTAGATGGATCGAGACAAGAACTGAACGGGAAATGGTGATTTACAATCAGCTTGTCTCTATTACACATGATATTATTGAAGAAGCATTTTCTGAAAAGGTTATTACCCCAGGAATAACAACGACAACTGAAGTAGAGTGGTGGATGAGGCAAAAAGTTACAGATCTGGGTCTTGAGACCTGGTTCCATCCAACAGTAGATGTGCAACGAACAAATGAGGTATTGGTGGGGCATCTCTATTCTTTTTCAGGAAGGCCAGATCAAATGGTGGTTTTGCCGGGAGATCTGTTACACTGTGATTTTGGGATTACTTATTTAAGATTAAATACGGATTGCCAGGAATTGGCCTATGTTTTGAAACCCGGAGAAAAGGATGCACCTAATTTTTTAAGGGAAGGTTTAAAAGACGGGAACAGCGTACAAGACTATCTTACAAAGAATATGATAAGTGGACGAACAGGGAATGAAATATTAAGAATCGCCTTAGATCAGGCCAAAGAGGCCGGACTTAAACCTGCCATTTATACACATCCATTAGGATCCTATGGTCATTCCGCAGGAACAACTATTGGGATGTGGGATGCCCAGGGAGGTGTTATGAAGGACGACGGCGAGAATTATCCTCTTAATCCTAACACAGTTTATGCTATTGAATTGAATACTACGATTAACATTCCGGAATGGAATAGGGATATTCGGATCATGCTGGAAGAAGCTGGATTCTATGGAGAACAAGGTTTTCGGTATGTGAATGGCAGACAAACCGAATTATTACTGATACCCAGAGTAACCAAACATTTAGGTAACTAAACTTGTAAAACTCCCATATTAAATGCTTTTTCGATAGGGGCATGGTTTGCTGCTTCTATACCCATGGAAATCCATTTTCGTGATTCTAATGGATCTATAATTGCATCTGTCCATAAATGTGCTGCTGCGTAATATGGGGATATTTGTCTATCATACCTTTTCTTAATTTCATCAAAGAGTTCAGATTCTTTTTCAGGAGTTATTTTTTCTCCTTTCTTTTTTAAAGAGGCCTTTTCTATCTGAAGTAATACTTTTGCAGCAGAATTCCCGCTCATTACAGCAAGTTCGGCACTTGGCCAGGCCACGATAAGCCTTGGATCATATGCTTTTCCACACATGGCGTAATTTCCGGCTCCATAACTATTACCAATAATCACGGTAAATTTAGGTACAACGGAGTTACTAACGGCGTTTACCATTTTGGCCCCATCTTTTATAATACCCCCGTGTTCACTTTTGCTACCTACCATAAACCCCGTTACATCCTGAAGGAAAACGAGAGGTATTTTCTTCTGATTGCAATTTGCAATAAATCTTGTAGCCTTATCTGCAGAATCGGAATATATAACTCCTCCAAATCTCATTTCGCCTTTTTTTGTCTTCACTACTTTTCTTTGATTTGCCACAATGCCCACTGCCCAGCCATCAATACGGGCATAACCTGTCAGGATTGTTTTCCCAAACCCTTCTTTATACTGTTGAAACTCTGAGTGGTCTACAAGACGCTTAATTATTTCGAGCATATCGTATTGCTCTGTCCTGGATACAGGTAAAATACCATAAATGTCTTCCTGTTTTTCTGCAGGTTTTATTGACTTAATTCTATTAAATCCCGCAGTGTTGGGGATCCCTATCTTATCAATCAGGTTTTGGATCGTATCAAGGGCATCTTTATCATCTTTTGCCTTATAATCGGTTACTCCGCTAATTTCACTGTGCGTCACAGCCCCACCGAGTGTTTCATTATCGATATCTTCACCTATGGCAGCTTTTACTAAATAACTACCTGCCAAAAAAATACTACCAGTCTTATCCACAATCAGAGCTTCATCACTCATAATAGGTAAATAAGCACCTCCAGCCACACAACTGCCCATAATAGCGGCTATTTGAACAATTCCCATACTGCTCATTATCGCATTGTTTCGGAAAATGCGGCCAAAATGCTCTTTGTCGGGAAAAATTTCATCCTGCATAGGGAGATAAACCCCTGCACTATCTACCAAATAAATAATCGGAATTCGGTTTTCTATTGCAATTTCCTGAGCCCTAAGATTCTTTTTGGCCGTAATCGGAAACCACGCGCCTGCTTTGACCGTAGCGTCGTTTGCAACAACTATACATTGTTTACTCCTAACAAATCCAATTTTGACCACAACTCCTCCAGATGGGCACCCACCATGTTCCTTGTACATGTTATCTCCCGCAAATGCGCCAATTTCTATAGAATTACTTTTGTCATCCAATAAGTAATCAATACGCTCTCTTGCAGACATTTTTCCTAATTCATGCTGCTTTTTTATACGGGTTTGACCACCACCTAATTTTACGTTGGTAAGTCTTTTTTTTAGCTCCGATATAAGTAATTTATTTCGATCTTCGTTTTTATTGAAGTTGATATCCATTCTCTATATTCAATTTCTTTAACAGGGTTAAAGATAAGGAGTAATATTGATTAACTTTAACAAAATTCAACAGTAAGATATGAAAGAAAAAATTCGTTGGGGAATAGTGGGATTGGGCAGTATAGCTCAAAAATTTTCGGATGATTTAAAATTGCTTGCTGATGGGGAACTCACCGCGGTTGCATCGAGAGATATACAAAAAGCCAACCGATTTGGTGAATTAAATAATGCCAAATATGCATTTGGGAGCTATCAGGAATTATTTAATTGTTCCGAGGTAGATGTAGTTTACATTGCCACACCACATACTTCTCATGCCGATTTGAGTATCATGGCCATGAACGCAGGGCGAAATGTACTTTGCGAAAAACCTATGGGAATAAATAGCGGAGAGGTGGAAAGAATGATTGCTTCAGCCAGAAAAAATAGGGTTTTTTTGATGGAAGCTTTGTGGAGCAGGTTTAACCCTTCGATTAAAAAAGTAAAAGAATTGGTAGACGAGGGTATTATTGGCGAGATAGGATACTTAAATGCAGATTTTGCTTTTTATGCTCTTGACAGGGACGAAAAAGGCAGGCTTCTAAATCCGGCATTGGCCGGGGGATCCTTATTGGATATTGGGATCTATCCTATTTTTTTAGCTTATCTTATTTTAGGGTATCCTGAAAAAATTCTGGCTTCTTCTAAAATATATAAAACCGGGGTAGATATTCAAACTTCTCTAATTTTTGAATATTCAAATGCCCAGGCGATATTATATAGCGGACTTACCTCTAATTCAGAAATGAAGGCACAGATTTCAGGTTCTGAGGGAACTGTATATTTAACCCCCAGATGGCATGAAACACAGGAGTATTGTGTTAAAAAAAATGATAAATTAGAAAAAGTTCAATTACCTACTAGAGGAAAAGGCTATGAGTATGAAATAGCAGAAGTTCATCAATGTTTAAGAATGGATAAGATAGAAAGTGACTTATGGTCCTTAAAACATACCAGTGATTTAATTAGAATTATGGACGAAATTAGGAAACAAACTGGGGTTGTCTTTCCCTTTGAACAGTAAAAGTTTAAGCATTTACTTTGAAAAATTCTTATAAAATTTCCGATATTTGAGGTCCAACTAAATTAACTAACATGGGAATGAACAAGAATACGGTCCTTGCCTGGGCTACTTTTATAATGATTTTTGTCGGCTTCGGATTAATTGCCCTTGGCGCATTTCGTTACGACGATGTGGCTGGATGGGGGTTTGCCTCCGTAGGTATTGGTTTCTTTGCCATAGCGTGGGTATTTAATGCATTAAAAGGGAGGGTTTGAGCCCTTTTATATCCCATAATATTTCTTTATTTATCAACAGGTTTTATGACTTATTGATTAATTATTATTCAAAAAACATATTAAGTTTATGTCTGACGATAAGAAGGTAATTTTCTCCATGTCCGGGGTTACCAAAACCTACAAAAATGCCAATACTCCCGTTCTTAAAAATATTTATTTGAGCTTCTTTTATGGGGCCAAAATAGGAATACTCGGCCTTAATGGTTCGGGTAAGTCTACGTTATTGAGAATAATAGCTGGTGTAGACAAGAATCATCAGGGAGATGTGGTGTTTTCGCCAGGTTATAAGGTTGGCTATTTGGAACAAGAACCCATACTTGATGAAAATAAAACAGTACTGGAAATAGTAAAGGAAGGCGTTTCGGAAACTGTTGCCATCCTGGATGAATACAACAAGATTAATGATATGTTTGGGTTGCCTGAAGTTTATGAAGATGCGGATAAAATGCAGAAACTAATGGACAAACAAGCGGATCTGCAGGATAAAATAGATGCTTCGAATGCCTGGGAACTCGACACCAAACTTGAGATTGCTATGGATGCTCTGCGGACTCCTGAAGCAGATATGAAAATTGCTGTACTCTCCGGTGGTGAGCGAAGGCGGGTTGCATTGTGCAGGTTACTTTTACAGGAACCGGAAATATTATTGCTCGATGAGCCAACCAACCATTTGGATGCTGAATCTGTTCATTGGCTGGAACACCATCTGGCACAGTATAAAGGAACTGTTATAGCGGTAACGCATGACCGTTATTTCCTAGATAATGTCGCGGGTTGGATTCTGGAATTAGATAGAGGAGAAGGTATTCCATGGAAGGGAAATTATAGTAGCTGGCTGGATCAAAAATCCAAACGTCTTGCACAAGAAAGTAAACAGGCTTCTAAACGTCAGAAAACACTCGAACGGGAATTAGATTGGGTACGACAGGGTGCCAAGGGCAGGCAGGCTAAGCAAAAAGCAAGGCTCAAAAATTATGATAAATTATTAAGTCAGGATCAAAAACAACTTGATGAAAAGTTAGAGATCTATATTCCAAATGGCCCTCGGTTGGGAACCAATGTTATTGAAGCTAACAATGTAAGTAAAGCTTTTGGGGATAAATTACTTTATGAAGATTTAAATTTTAAATTGCCACAGGCCGGAATAGTTGGAGTAATAGGACCTAATGGGGCTGGTAAAACTACTATTTTTAAAATGATCATGGGTGAGATAGGCCCGGACAAGGGTGAATTTATTGTGGGCGAGACGGCTAAAATAGCCTATGTAGATCAAAGTCATTCAAATATTCAGAAAGACAAAACTATCTGGGAAAACTTTAGTGACAGTCAGGAATTGGTAATGATGGGGGGTAGGCAGGTTAATTCCAGGGCATATTTAAGTCGATTTAATTTTTCCGGAAGCGAGCAGAATAAAAAAGTAAATATGCTCTCTGGAGGCGAACGCAATAGATTACACCTCGCGATGACTCTAAAGGAAGAAGGAAATGTGTTGTTATTGGATGAGCCTACAAATGACCTTGATGTAAACACACTTCGTGCGCTGGAGGAAGGATTGGAGAATTTTGCCGGGTGTGCTGTTGTAATTTCTCACGATCGCTGGTTTCTGGATCGTATTTGCACGCATATTCTCTCTTTTGAAGGGGATTCACAAATATATTTCTTTGAAGGTTCCTTCACAGAGTACGAAGAAAATAAAAAGAAACGTTTAGGTGCAGATATAATGCCTAAAAGAATAAAATACAAGAAGTTAATCCGGTAGATCTCTGCTTTTTTTTATCGTCCTTTCCTAAAAATCATCTTTAGGATACCAGTCTAGTTGTATAACCTTAATTTCAGGATTGCCCTTATTTACCAATTCTTTAAATTTAT
Organism: uncultured Eudoraea sp.; assembly: GCA_964536335.1. GTDB lineage: Bacteria > Bacteroidota > Bacteroidia > Flavobacteriales > Flavobacteriaceae > Eudoraea. The sequence continues at coordinate 115,674 of CAZHWD010000002.1, forward strand.
TTACATCACTCACATCCGGCCTGCCACGATAATGATAAGGGTAAACTTCCTTGGGTTGAAATTCAAGCACGGCATCTGCGGCGCTTTCTTCTGTCATAGTATAGGGCAGATTCATACAAATAAAAGCCTTGTCTATATTTTCTAATGTCCGCATTTCAGGGATATCTTCGGTATCACCAGAGAAATAAAGACGTTGACTGCCCAAGTTCAAAACATAGCCATTCCCACGACCAATTTCATGAAATGCTTTCGCTTCTTCCCTCAAATTATACATTGCGATGGCTTCAATGGTAATCCCAAATCGTTCTTTGGAATCCCCATTATTTAAAACATCTATCTGAGGTGTAAACTTTGATGGGATTTTATTTGCTACAGCCTGTGGAACAATAATCTTAGCATTGGAGGTATTTAATGCCTCAAGTGTTTCTACGCTTAAATGATCTCCGTGTACATCTGTGATCAGAATTAAATCGGGCTGCTTTTGATTATTAAATACCTCAACCCCCCCAACAGGGTCTATATAAATAGTAATATCTTTCCACTCCAGTATTGCTGTTGCGTGAGCGATAGGAATTATTTTAATTTCAGATTGAGGTTCAGGCAGCTGTGTTACTTGTTCACCATGTTGAGGTTCTGAATCAAGTTTGGGTCTCGTTTTTGACTTTTCTTTACATCCGGTTAGAAATAAAGTGCAAATAACAATAATTGGAATTATGAAATTCTTCATGTTATGGACTTAAGTTAAGATTGTTGTGTTTAAATTAAAGATATTTAATAATTAGTTAATATAAAACAAGCTGCATTTTTATATTGCTTCTTTTATATGGAGTGTTTTTTTCTAACTCCAATTCTTCAAACCCGTATTTTCTATAAATATAGATGGCGGGTTCCAATTTGGTATTTGAATATAATATAAGAGTTTTCCATTTGTTCCTTTTCGCAAAGTAAATGGCATATTCCATCAACTTCTGACCTATTTTAAGACCTTGATAATTTGGGTTAACAGCCATTTTTCCCAATTCGAAAGTGGTTTCATCTAATTTTATTAATGAAAAACATCCCACTATTTCGGACTTTATTTCAGCAAAAAAAATAAATCCACCCTTATCAATGATGCTGCTTTCACAGTTTTCCAGTAACTCAGCATCTTTAGGTTCTACATAAAAATATTGCTCTAACCATGTTAAATTCAGATCTCTAAAGTATTTAGCAAGGCCCGGTCTAAAAGGGATAATTTTTAAAGACATAATTAGAATTCTAATTTTTCGATAACTAAACTTAATATTAGGTAATACTTGTTAAAATTATTTAATTATTTTTTTTAGTAAGAAAAATCTAAAAGTAAATCTAAATCGTATATAGACTGATACAAACAAATACTTTTAAAAAGTAACCAAAAGGTTAATTAATATTTACATTATGACTGAAACAAAAAATAACAATGGATTAAAAGTTATAGCTGGCTTATTGGGCGTAGTTCTATTAGCTACTATTATTTACACCGTTAGTCTTTATCAGGATAAGAAAAAGACCGCTATGGCTCTTACACAGGAAAAAGAACTTGTTGTGGAGGATTTGAATAGTTTAAAGTCTGAGTACGACAAGGCAATCCTGGAAAGCAATGCAACAAATGAAGAATTAGTTGGTGCAAGGGATAGAATTGCAAAGTATATTGACTCTGTTAAAACAATGAAAGCCGATATTGCTTCGCTTTCAAGATACAGAAGGCAGGTTAATGTTCTTAAGGAAGAAAGAGAACAATTACTACGTCAGGTAGATTCTTTGACTAAGTCTAATACGCTTATTGCAATGCAAAGAGATAGTACTTTTGTTGAATTGGAAAAACAAACAGTTTTCAACGATTCATTGGTGGTGCAAAATACTCAGTTGGCCGATGCTGTTGAAAAAGGTTCTGCTTTAAATTTATCTTCTTTTACAGTTGATGCAGTAAGAGAGCGTAATAACGGTAAATTGGTTTCTACTTCCAGAGCAAAAAGTACTGACAAATTTAAAATTTGTTTTACTGTTGCCGATAACGTAATTGCCGAAGCAGGAGATAGACAATTCCTTGTTGAGGTATTAGATCCTCAAGGTAATGTTTTAGGCGGTGGAATGTCTAAATCTAGTGAGGACGGCGCCTCTGTATCTTATAGCAAAGAAACTGATTTCTACTACGAAAACAATAATTTGGACGTATGTGATTTTATAAACAAACCATCTGGTGATTTCCAAAAAGGAAACTACATGGTAAATGTTTATGATGATAAACTTAAATTACTAGGAACATCTAAGTTCGCATTAAAGTAATAAGCACTATCCATTAATAAAAAAAGGGTCAATCTTTAGGTTGGCCCTTTTTTATTAATAAAAATCTAAATTCAATAATCTTACCTGGTGTTTAAGGCAAATCCTCATACAATAGTCTAGACGTCTTCAAATGATAATAATATTATCAATCATACGAGTTTAGAAGAAGATTTCTATTTAAGACCACCAACCATCTCTTCTGGTTTAACCCATTCATCATATTCTTTTTCAGTAACATATCCAAGGTTAACAGCTTCTTCCTTTAAGGTTGTCCCATTCTTATGAGCAGTATTGGCTATTTCCGCTGCCTTATAATATCCGATTTTTGTATTCAAAGCGGTTACAAGCATTAATGAATTATTCAATAATTCTTTTATGACATCGTGATTAGGTTCAATACCTACCGCACAATTAATATCAAAGCTAATTGCTGCATCTCCTAAAAGTTGTGCAGATTGCAACACATTTGAGGCCATCAGGGGTTTAAAAACATTTAACTCATAATGTCCCTGCGTACCTCCTATAGTTACGGCAACATCATTGCCCATTACTTGTGCACAAACCATGGTAAGTGCTTCGCATTGGGTTGGGTTTACCTTACCAGGCATTATTGAACTTCCGGGTTCATTGGCGGGAATTATGATCTCGCCAATTCCAGATCTTGGCCCTGATGCCATCATTCTAATATCATTAGCAATCTTATTAAGGGAAACAGCTAGTTGTTTTAATGCGCCATGGCTTTCAACAAGGGCATCATGTGATGCCAGGGCTTCAAACTTATTAGGAGCAGTTTTAAACTTAAGTCCGGTAAATTCAGAAATATATTTGGCTACTAATACGTCGTAACCTTTGGGCGTATTTAATCCAGTACCCACCGCAGTGCCTCCTAGCGCTAATTCACTTAAATGATCTAAGGTATTCTCAAGTGCCTTTATCCCATGATCCATTTGAGAAACATAACCCGAAAATTCTTGTCCTAGTGTTAAAGGAGTCGCATCCATTAAGTGCGTACGACCAATTTTGACCACATTAGTAAATACCTCTGCTTTTTCATTAAGGGTATTGCGCAATTGTCTTAATCCGGGAATAGTAACTTCCAGAATCTTTTTATAAATTGCAATATGCATTCCCGTAGGAAAAGTATCATTTGAAGACTGCGATTTGTTAACGTCATCGTTTGGTTGAATTGTTTTCTCTCCTTCACCAATCACTTTACCAGCCAATTCATGTGCTCTATTGGCAATAACTTCATTTACATTCATATTGCTTTGTGTACCGGAACCGGTTTGCCATATAACAAGAGGAAATTGGTTATTATGATCTCCTGCGAGTATTTCATCACAAACTTGGGCAATAAGATCTCTTTTTTCTTTTGATAAAACCCCTAATTCACAGTTTGTATATGCTGCGGCCTTCTTTAAATAGGCAAACCCCATAATGACATCCTGGGGCATAGAAGCCGGAGGACCAATTTTAAAATTATTACGTGATCGTTCAGTTTGCGCACCCCAGTATTTATCGGATGGGACCTTTACCTCACCCATAGTATCTTTTTCAATTCGGAAGCTCATAATAGTGTAGTTTTTATATCAACAAAGATAATATACGAATGCATATTTTGATTGATGTATTTTGAAATTTAAGGTAACCCAAATTTTTTTTGCCTTTGATTTGTTGAAATTACCATTTTCAAAGTATCTTTGTGTTCCAAAGAGTAAAAGTATGTTCGAATTTGATCAATATTTGGGGCTTTTAGCCTTTTTGACCGTTATTACCATAGGTTTTTGGTTAATGATGTTATTATTATTATTTATCGTTCCATATTGGCTGGGTGGCAATCTTATAGAATTATGGAAAGAAAAACGTGAAGCGAAAAGAGCCCAACGTGACGAATAAAAAAAGAAGCCTCCAGGCTTCTTTTTATTTTAGGTACATTTGATTTTAAGATCCTTCAAATTCTAAATCATCTCCATTACCATTTCCTCTTCTGTTCCCATTTCTTTGGTTCTTTTTTTGATTAAAGCGATATAAAAAAGACAACGTAATTTGTCTTTCCCTCCATTGGAATTCACTATAGGTGAATACATTATCAGTGCGGGTTTCACTTCTTCTTTTTCTACTGTTAAAAATATCACTTACGTTGAGTGAAAGTGTAGCCTTTTCTTTGATTACATCCTTACTAAAAGCTAAATTGGTACTTAAAATACCTTTTCTCCTGCTTTGCGCATTTTCCGTTGGTCCTCTATAATATAGATTGGCCTGAAAATCGACTGTTCCAGGAAGTGGAATTTTGGCACTAAACCTGCTGAACCATGCCAGGTTATCCGCATCAAAAATTTGAGTTACTTCTTCATCCCGTGAATTCGTATAAGTATAGTCTCCACGTAATTCTTGATTAAAAATATTAAAATTTAAAGTAAAGCGCCAATTTTTTTTAGGAACGTAAATGGTAGTAAATTCCATTCCATAGCGCGTGTCTGTTGCAAGATTTATGGGAGTTCTAACCTGAACGGGAACAAAAACAGGGTTGTCAGGGTCATCCGGATTTTCAATTTCGACAAAATCTCCTGTTTCCAGAGTTACAAATTGAAATACCCCTGTGGAATAATTGTAATACGCTGAAGCAGCTAAAGTTACCTTATCCCATCGTTTTAAGTACTCTATATCAAAAACATTAGAATAGGTTGGATTTAAATCCGGGTTACCCAGAAACAAATTAGTATTACTGGATCGGGACGGAAAGGGATTAATAAATCGCGAGCGTGGTCTTCTCAATCTCCTGCTATAACTAATATTAATCTTATCCTTTTCTGAAAAATCATAACCTAAAAAAATAGATGGAAACCAATCTACATATGTCTTGTTATTTATTTCATCTGTAGTGACTAATTCAATGCCAATATCGGAAGCCTCCATTCGCAGGCCCCCAAGAATATTGAAATGTTTAAATTTTCTACCTAACTGAAAGTATGCGGCATTTACATTTTCAGTATAGATAAACCTGTTACTAAAATCGGGATCACTAATTAAATTTCCTTCCTCCAATATTCCGAACTTAAAATCTGTATCAAACGTATTAAAGTTACCTCTGTAACCCATTTCAAATTGTGATTGCTTGTCCTTGCTAAATGGAAGTACATATTCCATTTGAACTAATTGGTTTATTTGAGTTTCATCATTGATAGTCTGCTCTGTTGGAAGTTTCTCATTTTCACCACGAACAATTTCATTAATAATTGCATTTTCCACTTCTGAGCCGGTTGAATATTGATAATCAACTGCTATTTCATGGCCTTTGTCATTGAATTTCTTAGCAAAATTAAACGAATATTGTATATCACTTTCATCTTCTCCTTCAGTCGTGAACCTATTTCTTTGTACCGTAGGATCACCATTTGAATCAAAATTAAAGAAATCAATATTTATAGTGTCTTCACCGTTCGAAGTCCTATAAACAAAGGAATTAGTAATACTCGTGGTTGAATTGATGAAAAATTCAAAACCAAAGTTGTTATTGAATCCTTCACTTTGTCTTTGGTAATCACGTATTTCATTTTGAAAACTTGCGGTGGTACCATCGGAATTAAAATTTTCCTGCTCAAACAGAGCATTACCAGGAGCATTTCTGTATCTATAAGTAGTATTAATAAAAAAGTTAAATTTCTCCCGCCTTAGATTTAAGCTAAGTGCACCTCCATAATTATCAGGGTAACCCGCAAATAGATTGACAGATCCGTTTAAACCAGAATTTTTTCCCTGTTTGAGTATTATATTAATGATACCACCAGTACCCTCAGCATCATAACGTGCTGATGGGTTGGTAATAACTTCTACTTTTTCAATGGTTTCTGCCGGTAGTTGTTGTAAGGTTTCAGGATTAATACCTGATAGGGCAGAAGGCTTCCCATTAATCAGTATCCTTACACTTTCATTGCCTCTTAAGCTTATATTTCCCTCTACATCTACAGTTACCGAAGGAATATTGTCTAAAACATCTGTCACAGATCCCCCTCTTACAGTAAGATCCTGGCCTACATTGTATATTTTTTTATCAAGGCGAAGTTCTATTGTAGTCCTTTCCCCAACTACTTCTACTTCTTCCAATTGCTCAGCATCTATTTGTAATTCTATAGTCCCCAGATTAGTTGATGCCCTAAAGTCTTGGGTTTTTAATTCATATGTTTTGTAGGAAATATGTTCTATTCGTACATTGTATTGTCCTGGAAAAGTTTCCACAGCAAACTGGCCATTAATGTCAGTTAATCCGCCTGTAACACGATCTGGATTTCGTATTGATTGAAGAACTAGGGTGGCATATTCAAGGCGTTCACCTGTGTCAGAATCGATAACAGTTCCAGTAATTTTAATTGGATCTGGTCTTTGAGAATGTAATGATAGATGGATAAATAAACAGATTAAGGCGATAGGTATTCCCATTCGGTAAGCAAACATGTTTTGCTGGAATTTCCTTCCCATAATTTTTGTTATCCTCAAAAATTAAGATATCCATATTTATAAATCACCCTATGAAATTTAATTTTCGTAATTCAAAGTTGTGATTAAAAAGACAAAACAAGAAACAAATTTCTTTGAACGACATAAGGATTGTAGTGAACAGCAAGCTTAAGTTTTAAATCCTCGTAAATGTCCCTCGATGAAATAATTAAGGAGTTGGGTTGTGGCATTCTGAGAATGCTTCTAATAGCGTAGTTTTATAGATAACATTAAAAGGAATAAGATGCCCGCAAATATTAATTGGTAAGCGCTTTACTTTTAAATTATATTGTAAGTTTTATAGCTTCTTTTTATTCATTTGGCAGGGACAATTCGCGGAATAACATTACTCAGGCAGATTTCGTTTTATTTTATGCTTGTGCAAGGATTTATATTGCCCTACTTTTTGATGTCTAAATTCTTTAGCCCTCAGACTTCTTTTTATTTTTCTTTTTCTTTTTCTTTTTCATTTTATTATATCCTTCCTTTTGGAGTTCTACTAATTGGTTGAATTTATCTTCAGGGAGACCAGCTTGTAATTCCTCTTTTTGATTTTCTCTTATTTTTTCAGATGCTTCTCTAGTTTTATCTGCCGGTAACTTTAAAAGTTTAAGTTCAATGCTCTGTTGCACGTACTTGGTAAGTATAGAGGAAACTACAGCCTGCTCAAAGTCATTTAGTTCTAAGGCCTCTATGATTTTTGGCATTTCTCTATCTACTATTTCTTCGGCAGTAAGATTTTCCGGTTTACTTTGAGGTTCCTGGATGCGGGGTATTGGGCTATTCCGTCCGGAATTTCTATTGTAGCCATTATTATAACCATATTGCGCATTTGCTTCTGGGATTGTTAATAGCAAGAATAAAAATACTAAACCGAAATATTTGATGTTGAACTTCATTCCTTTCAATATTTAGCAAAATTAACCCAAGGACTATTCTTAAGCGGTTAAATGTTTGTTAAAAGCATTAAGCCTTTAAACAAAATAAAAAAATAAATCCAAAATTACCATAATGTAAGCAATAGTCTTGAAAATTCCCCTATTGCCTTAACAGCTCAATTATAGTTTCGGAGGGTCTGCCAATAACTGCTTTATTCCCATTTATAACTATAGGACGTTCAATTAATTTGGGATATTTTATCATGGCATCAATAATTTGTTCATCAGATAGAATTCTTCCTTTAAACTTTTCTTTCCAGATTGTTTCATTTTTACGTACCAATTGAACAGGACTTAAAGACAAATAGTCTAAGACTTTAAGCATCTCCTCCTTTGTAGGAACTTCCTCAAGATAGTTGATGATTTCAAAATCTTTTCCGGAAGATTCAACTATTGCCAAACCCTCCCGGGATTTACGGCATCTTGAATTGTGATAGATTTTTATCATTGTAGGCTAATTATTGTTTTCTTATGTTCTAAAATCTTAATAGATTCATCTAAACTTCCTTTTGTCCCATCTCCATTAGGTAGGCTTTTAAAAATTCATCAATTTGTCCATCCATAACAGCATCCACATTACCCGTTTCTTTCCCTGTACGAACGTCTTTAACTAATTTGTAAGGGTGCATTACGTAATTCCTGATTTGCGAGCCCCATTCTATCTTCATTTTTGAAGATTCTATTTCGCTTCGTGCTTCTTGCTTCTTCCGCAATTCAATCTCATATAATTGAGATTTTAACATTTTAAGTGCCGTAGCTCTATTATCGTGCTGCGACCTGGAATCAGAACATGAAATTTGAATACTGGTGGGTTTATGCACTAGCTGTACTTTGGTTTCCACTTTGTTTACATTCTGTCCGCCTGCTCCGCTTGATCTGGAAGTGGTAATTTCAATATCCGACGGATTTATTTCTATTTCAATACTATCATCAACCAAAGGATAAACATATACCGATGCAAAAGAGGTATGCCGCTTGGCATTACTGTCAAATGGAGAGATCCGTACCAGACGGTGAACACCATTTTCTCCTTTCAACCAACCAAATGCAAATTCACCATCAATTTCTAAGGTAACAGTTTTAATACCTGTCACATCACCTTCCTGATAATTAAGCTCCTTTATCTTATAACCATTTTTTTCACCCCACATCATGTACATTCTCATAAGCATAGCAGCCCAGTCACAACTTTCAGTTCCCCCCGCACCGGCAGTAATTTGCAAAACTGCAGTCATATTATCTCCTTCTTCAGAGAGCATGTTTCTGAATTCAAGATTTTCTATGGCCTCCAGTGCAGTATTGTATTGAAGGGTTACCTCTTCATCAGACACTTCGCCTTCCTTTGTAAACTCTAATAGGATTTCCAGGTCATTTACGAAATCTTCTGCAGCATTGAAATCGATAACCCATTTTTTTTTGGATTGTACCAGTTTCATTTGTATCTGAGCATTTTGGGGGTCGTCCCAAAAGTCAGGGGCCAGAGTTTTTTCCTCTTCGTTTTCTATTTCAATTAGTTTGGCATCAATGTCAAAGATACCTCCTCAACGCGCCAAGGCGTTCTATAAGATCTTTATGCTGATCTGTTGTTATCATTAAATTGAATTTTTATCAAAAATAAAGCTAAAGTATGGTTGTGCAATCAATTTTATATAAATTTAAAAAATCAATCAACAACATGATGAAAAACCATATTTGCACTTTTTTTCTATCCCTTCTTTATTGTTCTTCAATAAATGCACAGTTTTCCGAAAAAAGTAAAGCTTTTCAAAAGTATGAAGGGTTTTATGATTTCTATTATGACGCTGCCAGTGATAAGATTTACTTGGAGATTGATGAACTTGAAAAGCCTTTTCTTTATGTTTATTCCCTAAGTAGTGGAATTGGAAGTAACGATATAGGTTTAGATAGAGGACAGCTTGGAAATGAGCAAGTTGCATACTTTAAAAAAGCAGGAAATAAACTACTACTTATTCAACCTAATTTAAAATTTAGGGCACTTACCGAAAATAGCCTGGAAAAAAAATCTGTGGAGCAGGCTTTCGCAAAATCCGTGCTTTTCGGGTTTAAAATAGTAGAAGAATCAACAAATAAATATATTATTGATATCAGCGATTTTTTAATTCAGGATGTTCATGGGGTCGCAAAACGTCTTAAGCTAACACAGCAGGGATCTTACACTCTTGATAAGAGTAAGAGCGCCATGGAACTCGAAAGAACAAGGGCATTTCCCAAAAATGTTGAGTTTGATGTTCTACTTACGTTTAAAGGTGATTCCAAAGGAAATTATATCCAATCAGTTTCACCCAACCCGAATTTGGTAACGGTAGCTCAACACCAGTCATTTATTGAGTTACCTGATTCAAACTATAAAGAAAGGGTTTTTGATCCCAGAAGTGGTTCTTACCCATTTACATATTATGACTATGCCACACCTGTGCAGGAACCCATTCTCAAGCGATTTATAACCAGACATCGTTTGTCTAAAAAAAATCCAGAGGCCGAAGTGAGTGAGGCATTAGAACCTATTATTTATTACCTGGACAATGGTACCCCCGAACCTGTAAGAACGGCTTTAATAGAGGGAGGCATGTGGTGGAACGAGGCTTTTGATGCAATAGGATATAAAGATGCATTTCAGTTAAAAATATTGCCAGATGATGCTGATCCTTTGGATGTAAGATATAATGTTATTCAGTGGGTGCACCGTTCTTCTCGAGGTTGGAGTTACGGTAGCAGTATTACAGACCCAAGAACAGGTGAGATAATTAAGGGTCACGTAAGTTTGGGTAGTTTAAGAATCAGACAAGATTATTTAATTGCTCAGGCCTTAACAAATAAACCTTTTGAAGAACGGGATGATAACTATAATGAGATGTTGGATATGGCTTTGGCGCGGATAAGACAATTGTCTGCTCACGAAATTGGTCATACCCTTGGGTTTACACATAATTTTGCCGCAAGTACCAACCAAAGAGCTTCGGTAATGGATTACCCACATCCTAAGTTTAATATTGTAAATGGTGAAATAGATTTTTCACAAGCTTATGACACAGGAATAGGGGAATGGGATAAAACAACCGTTGCCTACTCCTATTCTGAAGTTGCAAGGGGAACCAATGAAAAGAAAGCCCTGAATAAGATACTGGAAGAGGCTTCCAATAAAGGACTTCGCTTTATATCCGATCAGGATGCCAGACCTTTAGGTGGAGCTCATGCCTTAGCGCATTTATGGGATAATGGAAAGAGCGCCAGCGCGGAACTTCAAAACGTTTTAAAGATCAGGGAAATTGCCATTGGAAATTTTTCTATAGACAACATTCGCAAAAATGATCCAAATTCAGTTTTAGAAGATGCTTTTGTTCCACTTTATTTTTTTCATAGATATCAGACAGAAGCAACAACAAAATTGATTGGCGGACTCGACTATAACTATGCCTTGAAAGGCGATGGTCAGAGAACAGTTAAAATCCTTGACAAAAGCTCTCAGATTCAGGCACTTAGGGTACTACTGGAAACTTTGGACGCCAATGTAATAGCCATCCCAAAGGACAAATTGCTATTATTTCCTCCAAGAGCCATAGGGTACCCCCGGAGTCGGGAATCTTTTAAAGGCAGGACCGGAGTTTCCTTTGATGCCCTATCTGCTCCGGAAACAGCTTCGGATATGACCTTAAGGTTGTTGTTACACCCGGAAAGGGCCTCAAGGTTAATACAACAAAAAAGTTTAGATACCCAACAAATTGGACTAGAATATGTTCTTAATCAACTGGTACAAAATACAATTGAAAAAGAACTGAAAGATCGTTATTTAAATGAAGTTCAGAAGTCAATCAATTACCGCGTACTTTATCATATAATGAACCTGGCAGCGCATAAAGATGTGCATCCCCAGGTAAACGCCATTGCCAATCAAAAACTTAAATCAATTAAAACAGCCTTACAATCAGACAAGAATAATGTAGATGCTTTGGAAATGATTAGAAGGGTTGACTACTTTTATAGTGAACCAGAAGAATTCAAGGTTATTGAAGTATCTAAAATACCGGATGGATCTCCAATTGGTATGGATTGTATGAATTAGATTGATACCCTAAAATGACTATGAAAATAAATTTAATCAGTGATACGGTAACCAAGCCCTCCCCCGGTATGTTAGATGCCATGATGTCCGCAGATGTAGGTGATGATGTTTTTAAGGCGGACCCAACAGTTAACAGATTGGAAGAAAAGGTAGCCAGATTGTTTAACAGGGAAGCTGCCTTGTACTTTCCCAGTGGTACAATGACAAATCAAACTGCTATTAAACTTCACACCAAACCAGGGGATCAATTGATTTGTGATAAGTATGCCCATGTATATAATTATGAAGGAGGGGGAGTAAGTTTTAATAGCGGCGTTTCATGTAAATTAATAGATGGTCATCGAGGCATGATGACCTCAAATCAGGTTGAGGAGGCCATAAACCCTCCTGATTTTTATCATAGCCCTTTAACTTCTTTAGTTTGCGCAGAAAATACTACCAACAAAGGCGGAGGAGCGTGTTGGAGTTTTTCTGAACTGGTCCGTATTAAAGAAGTTTGTCAAAAGCATGGTCTGGCGTATCATATGGATGGGGCCAGGATATGGAATGCATTGGTTGAAAAAGGGGAAACTGCAAAGCAGTACGGGGAATTATTTGACACAATTAGTGTTTGTCTTAGTAAGGGACTGGGATGCCCGGTGGGTTCCGTTTTGGTTGCTGATAAAGATTTGATTGACAAGGCCTTGCGCATTAGAAAAATATTAGGTGGAGGTATGCGACAGGCTGGTTTTATGGCTGCGGCTGGCATTTATGCACTGGATAACCAAATTGACCGTCTTGCAGATGATCATAAAAAAGCAAGAGAAATTGGTGCATTACTTGAAAGTTTACCCTTTATTAAGAAAGTGGAGCCTTTGGAGACCAATATTATAATCTTTGAAATAAATGAAGACTATTTAAGCGCAGAGGATTTTATTCTAAAACTTCACAAAAAAGACATTTATATAATTGATATGGGAAATTCGAAATTACGGATAGTAACTCATATGGACTATACTGATGAAATGCACGAAACTTTACTAAAAACTTTAAAAACACTATAAGTTTTCAGAATTATTTAGGGCAGCTATTCTTTTTTTTAGGTTTTTTATACCATTCTCCATTCCTGCCTCGGACCCATAAAGCTGGCTATTGCCAATAAGCTCACCCTTTTTATCCTTGAGGTTAAAAAGAAAGTTTCCATCATGGTCAGTCTTACGCTCGAATCTATATTGCTTTTTATCAAACATATTCAATCCGCTAACAACGTTCTTTATCTCTTCCTTACTTGAAAACCCAACACTATAAAATAAGGTATTACCATTAGTTGTATTTAAGGAAAAATTATAAGTGTTGTTATCTTCCTTATTAATCTTTATCATCTAATGAGTTTTTTCTTAAAAGTATTAAAAATCACCCAACTTTCATACTTAATTAACAAACTATGAGTAGCTTAATTCCTCTATTTATTAGTGATATTACAAATAATTTCAGTTATTTAAAAAAGGAATCCATACCTGGAATATTAGGCATTCCTTCTTTAGCTACGGCGGCTAATTCTGCTTCATTTATTTCAGTGGCTTTTTCTATGGCCTTATTTAGAGTAAGGACCAGATAATCCTCCAATTGTTCCTTGTCCTGTAGGAGTTGGTCATTAATATTAATAGCTTTTAAAGTTCTATTAGCCGTGATGGTTACGGAAAGGAAGTTATCGGACGATTTTTCTTCAAGTATAACAGAATTCAATCGTTCTTTTGTGGCTTTTACCTTTTCCTGGGTCTCTTTAAGCTTACCCATCATTCCCATTAAGTCTCCAAACATAATTTTCTATTTAATGTTGCTAAAATCAAAATTACTAAATTGCGTCCTTTATAATTAGTTTTAATGATATACTTTCTTAAGAGGAGAATCGTTTTATTTATTATTCTTATCATGGCCGTTTCATGCCAGAATCAAAATCAAAATATGGAAGTAATGAACGCCCCCACGGCTAAAAGAATACCTATTAAACTAGTAAAGCATGACGATATACGCGTGGATGACTATTTGTGGCTAAACCAACGGGACAATAAGGAGGTACTGGCTTATTTGGAAGAAGAAAATAATTATTACAACGCCCTTACCAATCATACCAAATCTTTCCAGGAGGAATTGTTTGAGGAAATGAAAGGAAGAATAAAGGAAGATGATTCTTCCTTACCTTACAAACTAAATGGATATTGGTACATAACAAGGTATGAAATTGGGAAGGAATACCCTATCTATTCCCGAAAAATGGGCAACCTTGAATCGGCGGAAGAAATAATTTTCAATTGTAATGAACTTGCAGAGGGTCATGAATATTATGACCTTAGAGGTGTTACCGTAAGTCCGGATAACAAACTCGCGGCATTTGGTACGGATACAATAAGCAGAAGACAATACCACATTCAGATAAAAAACCTTGAAACAGGTGAAATTTATGCTGATAAGATAGATAATACTACGGGAAGTGCAGTCTGGGCGAATGACAATAAAACGTTATTTTATACAAAGAAAGATCCGGTTACTTTGCGATCTGATAAGATATACAAGCATGTTCTGGGCCATCCAAGTGAGGAAGATGAATTAATATTTCATGAGCAGGATGATACCTTCAATACGTTTGTTTACAAATCAAAATCCAAAAAATATATAATCATTGGTTCATATAGTACGTTAACAGCTGAATTTCAAATCCTTAATGCTGACAACCCCAATGGAAAATTTAAATTATTCTCAGAAAGAGAAAGAGGTTTGGAGTATTCTATTTATCATTTTAAAAACAATTTTTATATACTCACAAATAAGGATAAAGCGACCAATTTTAAATTAATGAAGGTTGATGAGAAAAATACATCTTCTGAAAATTGGGAAGAATTTATTTCACACAGGCCCGATATTCTTCTTCAGGATATTGAAATATTCAAGGAATACTATGTCCTCACAGAACGCGATAATGGCCTTAATAAATTAAAGATTACGAAATGGGATGATTCTGACAGCTATTACATCACATTTGATAATGAAACTTATGTTGCATACCCTAATGTAAATCCTGATTTTGATACTGATAATTTTCGCTATGTATTTAATTCAATGACTTCGCCATATGCCATTATAGATTTCGACATGAATACTAAGGTGAAGGAAATAAAAAAAGAACAAGAAGTACTAGGAGGGAAATTTAATAAAGAGAATTATCGTTCCGAACGGATATGGGCAACAGCGCGCGATGATGCAAAAGTACCAATCTCTTTGATTTATCACAAAGACACCAAATTAGACGGAAATAGTCCACTTTTACAATATGCCTATGGTTCATACGGCAGTACCTCAGATCCTTATTTTTCAACTGTTAGGTTAAGCCTTTTAGATAGAGGTTTTGTCTATGCTATTGCACATGTGCGGGGTGGAGAATATCTGGGCAGGCCGTGGTATGAAAAAGGAAAACTTCTGAACAAGAAAAATACCTTCACAGATTTTATTGATTGTTCCGAATTTTTGATTGAAAAAAAATATACCAGTAAAGAGCATTTATATGCCTATGGCGGTTCTGCCGGTGGTTTGCTAATGGGTGCAATTGTAAATATGGCTCCTGATCTTTATAACGGGGTGATAGCGGCGGTTCCTTTTGTAGATGTTGTTACAACGATGCTGGATGATTCAATCCCATTAACTACCGGAGAATTTGATGAATGGGGTGATCCAAATAAGAAAGAGTACTATGACTATATGAAATCTTACTCCCCATATGATAATGTTGTCGCACAAGATTACCCTAATATGCTTGTAACCACGGGATTACATGATTCTCAGGTTCAATATTGGGAACCAGCTAAATGGGTCGCAAAACTTAGAACTTTTAAAACAGATAAGAATGAACTCTTTCTTTATACCAACATGGATGCTGGTCATGGTGGTGCCTCCGGAAGATTTGAGGCATTGAAAGAAACTGCTAAAGAATATAGTTTTCTAATAGATTTAGAAGGTAAAACGGAAAAATAAAAAAAAAATAGTAATTTTGTCGCCAGATTAGAATTTATTAAAAAAGAAATATCGAACTAACCTTTCTTTATGGATAATAAGATAAATGCTCATAACTCGATCCTTGATTTAATAGGGAACACTCCACTCGTTAGGCTAAACCAAATTACTGCACCTCTAACCGGCAATTTTTACGCAAAGATTGAAGCCTTCAATCCGGGGCACTCCTCTAAGGATAGAATAGCCTCATATATTATTGAAGAGGCAGAAAAAAACGGCATTCTTGAGCCGGGGAATACCATTATAGAGACTACTTCCGGGAATACAGGTTTTAGTATTGCAATGGTAAGTATTATAAAGGGTTACGAATGCGTATTGGCTGTAAGTTCCAAGTCTTCGAAGGACAAAATTGATATGCTCCGTTCTATGGGTGCAAAAGTATATGTTTGTCCTGCTCATGTAAGTGCGGATGATCCCAGATCATATTATCAGGTTGCAAGACGTCTGCACGAAGAAATTAAGGGTTCAGTCTATATAAATCAATATTTCAACGCACTAAATATTTTAGCGCATTATAAAACAACCGGTCCAGAAATTTGGGAGCAAACAAATGGTAATATAACTCATTTGATAGCCTGTAGTGGTACCGGGGGTACTATTTCGGGTACTGCTGGATTTCTAAAAGAGCAAAACCGGAATATCAGGATTATAGGAGTTGATGCATATGGATCTGTTTTGAAAAAATTTCATGAAACCGGAGAATTCGATAATGATGAAATATATCCCTATAGAATAGAGGGACTTGGTAAAAACTTGATTCCTGACGCCACTGATTTTAAGGTTATTGATGAATTTATTAAAGTTACCGATGAAGAAAGTGCTCATACCGCAAGGGAAATTTCTTGCACAGAGGGTATTTTTGTCGGTTATACAAGTGGAGCAGTTATGCAGGCAGTTAAACAATTAAGTGCCCGGGGCGAATTCACTAAAGACAGCAACGTAGTTGTTATATTTCCCGATCATGGTTCCAGGTATATGAGTAAGATATACAATGATCAATGGATGAGTGACCAGGGCTTTTTTGACAGTAAAAATGTTGAAGAAGAGCAGCAAGTTCAATATGTAAAATAAACAATATAGATTAAGATATTGAAGGCAACAGTAACCTACTGTTGCCTTTTTTTTTGCCAATTAAAATAATTTATGAATCGTGATCAAAATTCCATAGTTTTGTGGACTAACCAAACAAGGCCAAATGAGAGATTTATTTGCTAGAATCATTGAGAATAAAGGACCTTTGGGTAAATGGGCATCCCAGGCAGAAGGATATTTTGTTTTTCCCAAATTGGAAGGCCCTATTTCAAACCGCATGAATTTTCAGGGAAAAGAAGTGATTACCTGGAGTATTAATGATTACTTGGGGATGGCAAATTTACCTGAAATTAAAAAGATAGATGGGGAAACTGCAACTAAATATGGAGCGGCATATCCCATGGGAGCAAGAATGATGAGCGGCCATACAGAGTTTCATGAACAATTGGAGAACGAACTAGCTGATTTTGTCCATAAAGAATCTTCTTATCTGCTTAATTTTGGCTATCAGGGCATTTTATCTACAATTGATGCACTTGTTTCTAAAGATGATATTATTGTTTATGATGTTGATTCCCATGCTTGCATAATAGATGGAGTTCGCTTGCATATGGGCAAACGATTTACATTTGTGCATAACGATATAGAAAGCTTAAAAAAGAATTTGGAGCGCGCTACGAAAATGGCAGAACAAACCGGTGGTGGAATTCTCGTCATATCTGAAGGTGTTTTTGGAATGCGTGGAGAGCAGGGTAAGCTTAAAGAAATTGTTGCATTAAAAAAGGAATATAATTTCAGGTTATTGGTAGATGATGCACACGGTTTTGGGACATTAGGTAAGACTGGAGCCGGAGCAGGTGAGGAGCAAGGTATTCAGGACGATATAGATGTATATTTTGCAACATTTGCAAAATCTATGGCAGGGATTGGTGCCTTTTTAGCCGCTGACAAGGAAATTATTGATTATTTGAAGTATAACTTGCGCTCTCAAATGTTCGCAAAGTCACTTCCAATGATCTATGTGAAAGGAGCATTAAAACGCCTGGATATGCTGCGTACAAAGCCTGAGTTGAGAGAGAAACTATGGGAAAATGTAAATGCACTGCAAAACGGACTCAAAGAAAGGGGTTTTGATATTGGGACAACTACAAGCTGTGTAACACCTGTTTATCTGAATGGTAGTATCCCTGAGGCTATGGCTTTGGTCAAGGATTTAAGAGAGAATTATGGCATATTTTGTTCAATAGTCGTATATCCGGTGATTCCTAAGGGAATGATTTTATTGAGAATGATACCAACATCTACTCATACTTTGGAAGATGTTGCGGTAACATTAGATGCATTTTCAGCAATAAGAGATCGATTGCAGAATGGTACCTACAAGAGATTATCTGCTGCTGTAGCTGCCGCTATGGGCGAATAAGTTTAGGTATAATTTCAATTTGTAGTTTCGGTAATAATTATTACATGGCATTTATAGCTGTTTTGTATAGGTTCTTCTGCGTTTGTAAATTTCCGGTTCAAAGTGCTTCCATAATTGGCGGATAGCAACATTTTCCTCTAATTCGGGAGTTCTGTAACAGTTCCTTATTTTTTTCGCCTGAAAAACTTTGTGATATTCGTTCATAATTATTGCGGTAACTCCTTTATTCTGATATTCCGGATGAACACCAATAAGGTAAAAAATTACATCCCTACTATTTTTTTTGGCATTTAAAAGATAAAGGAAACCAAAGGGAAACAATCTGCCTTTTGCTTTTCGCAACGCAGGGCCATATGAAGGCATTACTATTGCAAATGCTACAAGTCTGTTATTACTGTCAATTACAAACTTTATATACTCAGGATTAACTAAACCAATATATTTATTCTTAAAATAAGCTTTTTGCTCTTCGGTTAAAGGAACAAATGAAGACAACTTTGCATATGTTTCATTAAACAGATCAAACATCAGGTCTGCCCAAGGCATAATATCTGCAGATTTGGTAAAATTCATTTCCCTTAAAGTATACCTCTTTTTTATTAATGCCTGAATTCTAACAAAGTGTTCAGGTTTGGTATTACTGGCAGGAAATTTATTTTCCATATATTCTTTTTCCTTAATAAATCCATGGTGATCATAATGGTCTTTATAGTAAGGATAATTATACCAGGTAATCATTGTTCCCATATGGTCAAAACCTTCAACTAATACGCCTACCTTATCAAGATGTGAAAACCCGACCGGACCTTCCATATACTCCAACTTATTATTTTTTCCTATTTCTGCCACCTTGCCGAGCAATACTTTTGAAACCTCCAAGTCATCAATAAAATCAAACCAGCCAAAACGCATTTTTGAGATTAGTTGTTCATTTACCTCTATCCTATTGATTATAGCTGCAATTCTTCCTACCAATTCATTTTTCTTATAGGCAAGAAAAAACCTGGCTTCCGCATTATTAAAGTTGGGATTTTTTTGTTTGTCAAATGTTTCTAATTCATCGGAAATAAGTGGAGGTACCCAATAGGGAGATTTTTTATAAAGGGAAAAAGGGAATTTTATAAATTTTTTTAGATCCGATTTTGTAGTAGCTTCTTCGAGCCTTACCATACCATTAAATTGTATGGTCAAGATAAGAGATATTTGGTGAAGGAATCAAATTTTAAGACAATTTTCACTAATTCAAAACACAAAATAGCCTGGCATGGAGTGAGCATTAGAAATCAATTACTCCATTGTCAGAAGTTTTCTTTTTTTTGTCTTTTTTTCTCTGCTTTTTTATATCTTTTTTGGAAGGCCCCAGCTCTATATCCTCAGCGCCTTTCCCTTTATTCCGTCCTTTACTTGTTTTTGTCCTTTTCTTCATAGAATTCTTTTTAATTGGCCCACCATTTTCACCGGCCTTCTGATCTTCAATAGGGATCAGGACATCCCTATGAAGGTCCAATCTAAAGGATGCTCCAACTGAAACAAAAAGGCGGCTTGGAGAATTCTTGAAACTGCCACCTAGATTGGCATCAACCTGAAAATTTTCATTGACCAAATAAGCTCCGCCACCTCTTAACAATACGTCTGAATAGCGATCACTGCTAACACCCTGGTTTTCCAAAAATACACTCCATTTAGGATTTCTAAGTGCGTGAGATAGCGAAAGTGTATAGCCCAATTCCGAGTCATCCGTGGCAATTCTATCGTAGGAAATATTAGAGATCAAAACAAATCTGGGCGTAAGCCTACTCTGAGTTACCAACATTACCCTGGGAGAAACTGTGGGATCAGTAGGATAAAATGGATTGTCGCCAATGACAAAATTGGCCCCCGCATATACCGAGATTGCCGGGATCAAATTTTTAAATTGAAATTTGTTATTGGCCTTCCAACTGTACAAGTTTGGCTTGTTACTTTCCGGATCTTTAAATGGATCAAAGACCAAATACTTGGCCCCAAGGCGGTTTCTTGAAAAATTGGTTCTTGATTCTTTAAATCCGAGGGAATTGTAAGTGATGATCTGATTTTGATAATTACCTTCCCAATTTAGCTCTAGATTCTCCAATAACAAGCCATAGCGAACTGAAAAATCCAGCCCGTATATATTTGAATCATAATTGAGATCAGCATGGTCCTGCTTTTCATAAGATAATCCCAATTCTAGCTGAGGGATTCCTTTTCCCACCGCATAGGCACTTACAGATAAACCTGGTCGGTTAGAATTAATTACATCTGTATATTGGCAGAACCCTAATAATGGGGTCAATATTCCTAATAATAAAAGGGTATTTTTAAGATTCTTTAGATCAATAACTCGAAACATCAGGTATATTTTATTATTATTTTATGAATTTTGTAATGTTAATACAACGTTGGAATTGTATTTTTGATATATAGAATACAGACATTATGGGTTTTTTAAGAACGATATTAATAATACTTCTGGTATACTATACGCTCAAATTATTTGCTAAATGGTTTGCACCTAGAATATTTGGCTATGCTGCACGAAGGACAGAGAAACATTTTAAAGAAAAGTTTGAACAATTTCAAGGCTATCAAAATCAGGAGGAGAATACTAATGAAGGTGAGATTAGTATCGATAAAAATACAGTGCTAAAGAATAAGGATTCCGAACAATTAGGGGAGTTTATAGATTTTGAAGAAATTGAATAACCATTACCACTAAAGCAACCAATGAATAGAGGTACAAAGGCTTTATTTATCCATTTTTTTGCGCTTGTTTTTTTTATTGTTGCTTCTTTAGCATACTTCTACCCCGTACTTCAGGGTAAAACTATCATCCAATCCGATATTATTCAATATACCGGAATGGCCAAGGAGCAAAATGATTTTAGGAAAAATACTAATGAGGAACCCTATTGGACCAATAGTGCTTTTGGAGGTATGCCAACATATCAATTAGGCGCTTATTATCCGCATGATTATGTAAGAAAGCTTGATAGAACTATTCGATTCCTTCCCCGTCCTGCAGATTATTTATTCCTGTATTTTGTTGGTTTCTATATATTACTATGCTGCTTAAAGGTGGATTATCGATTAGCGATCTTTGGTGCACTGGCTTTTGGTTTTTCTACATATCTTATTATAATTCTGGGGGTAGGGCACAATGCGAAGGCCCATGCGATAGGATATTTACCAATTTTATTAGGGGGTATTGTACTTACTTTTAGAAAAAAGTACATCTGGGGTTTTATCCTGACCTCCGTAGCAATGGCATTAGAAATAGGAGCAAATCATTTCCAGATGACCTATTATTTTATGCTACTTGTTCTTGTTTTTGGAGTCGCATATTTAGTTGATGCCATTAAAAAAAAGAAACTAAAACACTTTTTCATTTCGGTGGGACTTCTTATTGTAGCAGTAATTTTAGGGATTACAGCTAATGCGACATCCCTTATGGCAACCAAAGAATATGCAGATTGGAGCACAAGAGGGAAGTCTGCACTTACGATACGCCCTGATGGATCTGCCAGAGAAAACTTGGAGGGACTGGATAAGGAATACATAACTCAATACAGTTATGGAATAGTTGAATCTCTGGATTTATTTGTTCCCAGACTTTTAGGAGGCAGCAATAATGAAGACCTTGGTACTAGTTCCAAGGCATATGAATATCTTACAGAACAAGGATTACCCAGAACAAAGGCTCTGGAATTTAGTAGTGCTCTTCCATTGTATTGGGGAAATCAACCGGGGGTAGCAGCACCGGCTTATATTGGAGCAATCATTATTTTTCTTTTTGTCTTGGGGCTGTTTTTGGTAAAAGGACGTTTAAAATGGTGGTTATTAGGAGGAACTTTACTTTCACTCTTTTTATCCTGGGGAAAGAATTTTGGTCTTCTTACCGATTTTATGATTGACTATTTTCCACTTTATAACAAATTCAGAGCCGTTTCTTCCATACAGGTAATCTTAGAACTATGTGCACCCATCCTCGCGGTAATGGCATTAGTACAAGTATTTAAGCCCTCTATAACAAAGAGTAAAAAACTTACGGCTTTGAAAACAAGTTTAATTATTGTTATCGGACTCGGGATTGCCCTCTTTTTACTTAAAGGAGTTTTCGATTTTACCGGTTTAAATGATACTACGTATCAGAAATATTTTGGTGATGAGGTTATGACCATGATCAAACGAGATAGGGAGGCTGTTTACATTAATGATACCATACGATCTTTAATATATGTGCTCTTAGCCGGTCTCGCTATTTGGCTCTATCTTAAAGGGAGACTTAAGGAGAACATGGTGATTTTGACACTCTCGTTGCTAGTAATTTTTGACTTGGTAGGTGTTGATCTTCGGTATGTGAATAAGAAAGATTTTGACAGACAAAAAAGGATGAACCAACCGTTTCAGCAGCTTCCAATGGATAAGCAGATTGCCGTAGACACAGGAGTATTCAGGGTTTATGATCCTTCAGAAGGCCTTAACGGAGCCAGAACATCCTATTTTTATCAGTCTATTGGTGGTTATCATGCTGCAAAACCAGCAGGGATGCAGGATTTATTTGATTTTCATATTTATAGAAATAATTTGCGAGTCCTAAATATGCTTAACGTAAAGTATATAATTCAAAAAGATGAAGAAGGTAGGGATTACGCAATTACAAACCCTGAGGTGAATGGCAATGCTTGGTTTATTAAAAGCCTTATAGAGGTACAAAGTGCTGATGAAGAAATTAAGGCACTGGATAGTTTGGATGTTCTTAACCAAGCCGTTGTAAACACCTCTGAGTTTTCTCAAATAAACCAATTTAATTTCCCAAAAGATTCTTTGGCTTACATTAGCCTAAAGGAATATAAGCCTAATCATTTAACTTATTTAACGAGCAACTCAAATCAGGGACTTGCGGTATTTTCAGAAATTTACTATCCTGGGGATTGGAAGGCTTATATTGATGGCAAATCGGTAGATCATTTTAAGGTCAATTACGTATTAAGAGCAGTGAATATCCCAGAGGGTAATCACACAGTGGAGTTCAAGTTTGAACCAAAAGTAATTGAAATCGGCGGAAAAATTACTTTAGCAAGCTCCATTTTAATGATTATAATATTTTTAGGGGGAGGGCTATTTTCAATATTTAGCTTTAGAAAAAAGAAGGAGGGATAATGCGTAAGGTCCTTATCATTAGTTATTATTGGCCTCCTGCTGGGGGACCGGGGGTTCAGAGATGGCTGAAATTTGTAAAGTATCTACCTGAATTTGAGATACACCCTGTCATTTATATTCCTGAAAACCCAAAGTATCCTATTATGGATAGTAGTCTTACTAAAGAAATTCCTGAAAATGTTACGATTTATAAAAGTAAAATCTTCGAACCTTATTTTTATGCAGGATTTTTAAGTAAAAAGAAAACTAAACAAATAAGTTCGGGGGTCATAAGCGATGACAATCCTTCCTTATTAGAAAAAATTTTACTGTGGATAAGGGGCAATATGTTTATTCCGGATGCCAGAAAGTACTGGGTAAAGCCTTCAGTTCGGTTTTTAACGGATATAATTAAAAAAGAACAAATAGATACAGTAATTACTACCGGTCCTCCTCATAGCCTCCATTTAATTGGTTTGGAACTAAAAAAGAATCTGGATATTAAATGGCTTGCAGATTTCCGGGATCCATGGACCTCTATAGGTTACCACAGTAAACTAAGGCTTACAAAAGCTTCCGTAAGGAAACATCGCCTATTGGAAAAAGAAGTTGCAAATGGATGCGATAAGCTTTTGGTTACCAGTAGTACGACTAAAGTTGAATTTGAAACAATTACCACGAATCCAGTCTATGTTATTACCAATGGCTATGATATTCAGGAAAGCGAACTGCCTTTTAGTGCCTTGGACAAAAAATTTACACTTTCCCACATTGGCTCACTGCTTACTGGAAGAAATCCGGAAAACCTTTGGAAAGTACTGTCCGAGATCATTAGTGAAAATGATGCTTTTCGGAATGTCTTTCAATTAAATCTAATTGGTGTGGTTGGCCAGGATGTTTTAAATTGTATAGATGATAATGGGTTAAAGTTCTATACAAGTATAAAAAAATATGTCACCCATGAGGAAGCTGTGAATTATCAGAGGAGTTCGCAGTTATTACTTTTGGCAGAGATTGATTCACCACTTACACGAGGTATTATTCCGGGAAAACTGTTTGAATATCTTGCAGCTAAAAGACCTATCTTAGCCATAGGACCTGAGCATTGGGAAGGCGGGGAAATTGTAAAAAAAACCAATTCGGGTATCGTTTGCAATCACAATTCTGTATCAGATCTTAAAGCTGTAATTTTAAAATGGTTTCATCTTTATCAGCAAGGCAATTTAATGGTATCTTCAGTAAATATTAAAGAATATAACAGAAGAACGCTTACCGCAAAGCTGGCTGAACTGTTGTAATGGGAATAATTTTTAAACAATCATTAAAGAATACTACTATCACTTATCTTGGATTTGCGATAGGAGCTATCAATACACTTTTCCTTTACACCCGTTTTCTCACTGATGAGTATTATGGCCTGGTGGGAGTAATTCTTTCCTCATCCCTAATTCTAATGCCATTAATGGCGTTTGGTGTACCCAATACCCTTGTAAAATATTACAGTAATTTTAGTGATTCCAAATCAGCTGATGGTTTTCTCACCCTAATGGTGCTCCTTCCGTTGCTTATTATCATTCCCCTTGTTGGAGTAAGTTTCTTTGCAAATGATATAATAGGTAATTTCCTGGGCAGGAAGAATGTAATTGTAAAAGATTATGTCTGGTACATTTTTTTAATAGGACTTGCAATGGCTTATTTTGAAATATTTTATGCATGGTCTAAAGTTCAAATGAAATCGGTATTTGGGAATTTTATGAAAGAAGTGTTCGTTAGAGTAGGGGTCAGCTTACTCCTAATTCTTTTGTTTATGGAGTTCATAAGCGTAGATTTTTTTTTAAAGGCTTTGGTAGGTCTTTACCTCTTTAGAACTATATTAATGAAACTGTATGCCTATAGTCTAAGAAGACCAAAACTTCGGTTTAATTGGCCAAAGAATACCAAATCTATGGTAATTTACAGCATTCTTA
The DNA here is from genome assembly GCA_964536335.1 of uncultured Eudoraea sp. Classification (GTDB taxonomy): domain Bacteria; phylum Bacteroidota; class Bacteroidia; order Flavobacteriales; family Flavobacteriaceae; genus Eudoraea. The sequence goes on from CAZHWD010000002.1 coordinate 141,120, forward strand.
TCATTCTGGGGGGATCCACAGCTGTAATCCTTTTAGAGATAGATCGTTTTATGATTAATCAGTTTATTCCAATTCAAAATGTTGCATATTATACCGTAGCTATTTTTATTGCCACTGTGATTGCCGTACCGGCAAGAGCCATGCACCAGATTACTTACCCGATGACCGCTGAAATACTGAATAGGAAAGATATAGCTGAGTTGAAAATATTATATCAAAAAAGCTCTTTAACCCTGTTCATTATATCTGGTCTTATTTTTATTCTTATCCTGCTCAATCTTAATGACCTTTATTCTATGTTACCAGAAGCATATCGCGGAGGTTATATTATTGTTCTATTAATTGGATTCACCAAACTTTTTGATGCGCTAATTGGCAACAATAATGCAATTCTCTTTAATTCTGACTATTACAGGGCTTTATTGTTTATGGGTGTTCTTTTGGCAGTCTTTACTATACTTTTCAATTGGGTGCTTATTCCCCTGTACGGATTAAACGGGGCGGCTTTCGCAACATTTATGGCCATATGTATTTACAATATAATTAAACTGATATACGTAAAAAGGAAATTTAATATAATGCCCTTTACGAGTGAAACTGTAAAAATTTCAGGTCTCCTGGTATTAATGGTGGCTATTTTCTATTTCGTGGAATTTACTTTTAATCCAATAATCAACATTCTTTTAAAAAGTATACTTATTACTGGTGCGTATGTTGGTATCTTATACCGATTTAGAATATCTGAAGATGTCTTTGGCGTTCTTTCAGCATTTTTAGGAAGGAAAGGAAAGTAAGCTGTTATTTTTAAAGGAATCAAATTTTTAATACTTTGAATTTATCCGGGGATATTTCCTATAATAACCCCGCAGGGACGAATCCGCTGCGGGGTTAAACAACTAACCAACCTAAAACTATCTTTATTATAATTTTGTATTTCTGCTTCTTGTATTGTTGCTTTTTCCAGTGCTCCTGGAAGGACTTCTACGCGCTGTTTTATTAGCGGTACTTGTCTTCTTTATTGTCGTACTCCCTGTGCTTCTGCCCGAAGGCCTGGAAGCAACTGTTCGCTTTGTTACAGTCTTAGTACTAACGGTCCGGCTTTTTGTTGCAGTTCTTTCCGGCCTCTTATATGTACTACTGCTGCGTTGAACAGTCTTACTTCTTGGAGTTACCGCAACTTCTTTTTTTGTTACCGTTCTACTTGATACAGACGGCATAGATCTTCCCGCCCCATTTCTAACAAGATTGCTTTCAATATTTCTACCAGCATTGGCAATAGTTCTTTTCTTGCTATTAGCAGTTGTTCTATTAGATCTGTTCACAGCTGTACTGTTTTTAGTTCTTTTAGAACTGGTCCTATTAGTCCTTTGTGCAACAGCAGTTGTATTTCTTGCTGAGTTACCGGTCCTGTAGCTATCGCCTCTTCGCGAATTATTTTCTCTTGCAACCACACGCTTATCATTTCTATATACCTTGCTACGCCTATTGTAGTTTTTATTATAATTATAATTATAATTATTACCTACAGTGGCATAGGCTCTCCTATGATTATATTGATAGGGTCTGTAATAAGAATATCGGACTGGGTTGTAATATCTTCTGTATGGGTTATTATATACCAGGCAGTAACCAGCCGCAGGTCGTACGAAATAGTTGTAATAGGGCCTGTATGTATAATATTGGTTATAGACGTTAACAAATCCTGTGTAATGACTATAATAGCCCCTGTTATTATAATACACATACATTCCACCTACTCGTCTCACTCTTCCATTTCGGTACCATACATTAACACCACCGATTTGATTAATACGTCCATAATAATCATAAAAGACAGGTACATTTTGAACTTGAATAACTGCGCCATAATCATCATATTGAACATAAGGATTATAATCATAACCTGAATTGAATGTAATATTGGTGCTACCGAAGTTCACATTGGCTCCAACATTAACGCGGTTGTCAATATAAAAATCGAATTCGCCATCCGGATAAACGGAAAACGTAATGCCATTTTCAACAAATATGAATGAATTGTTGTATTTATAAGCATTGCGCATTGCAACCTTATCTTCTACTGTGGCCGCTAAGGTACTCGCAGTACCAAAAATAAGAGCCGTAAAAAGGAGTATTAAATTTCTCATGATATAAGGTTTTAAATTTCCGAATGCAACTATTTACATTCACCATACCAGTACCAAACAGCGTGCCAGAAATAGTAATACAGATTTAAAATATTGTAAATCAGATGCTTAAAAATAATTATAACCAAAGAAATGAACTAAACCCTATTTTTTTTTGAGAAAGTTAAAAGATTTAATCAATTGGTTCTATCGTAACTTTTCACGAAGGTAATTGGCAGTATGCGATTTAGTTTTTGAAGCTATTTCTTCAGGAGTACCAAATGCAATAAGCTCACCGCCATTATCACCACCATCGGGTCCAAGATCTATAACGTGATCTGCACATTTGATAAATTCTATATTATGTTCTATCACAATAATTGAATGCCCCCTGGCTATTAAAGCGTCAAAAGATTTTAAAAGTTTCTTAATGTCATGAAAGTGAAGCCCTGTAGTAGGTTCGTCAAAAATAAATAAAGCCTTTTCTTTAGTGGTTCCTTTTACAAGAAATGACGCCAGTTTAATCCTCTGTGCCTCACCACCGGACAGGGTAGAAGAAGATTGGCCTAAGGTAACATAACCCAGACCTACCTCTTGCAGAGGTCGTAATTTCCCAACTATTTTAGTTTGTGAATGAGTTTCAAAGAATACAATGGCATCATCTATGGTCATATTCAATATATCATCAATATTCACATTTTCAAATTTCACTTCCAGCACTTCTTTCTTAAAACGCCTTCCGCCACAGGTATCGCATTCTAAATGGACATCAGCCATAAACTGCATTTCTACAGTAATCTGACCTTCTCCTTTACACTTATCACACCTACCTCCATCTACATTAAAGGAGAAGTGTTTGGCTTGATAACCTCTGAGTTTACTCAATTTCTGTGAGGCAAACAATGCCCTGATATCATCATAAGCTTTAATATAAGTGACAGGATTTGAACGAGAAGATCTTCCAATTGGGTTTTGATCTACGAACTCAACGTTTTTTACAGACTGAAACTTACCAGACATTTCGGTATATTGTCCTGCTTTTTCTCCATATCCACCTACTTCTTTAAGCAAGATTGGGTAAAGTAATTTTTTTACCAATGTACTTTTTCCACTTCCTGAAACACCCGTTATTACTGTGAGCATATTAAGAGGGAAAGTGACATCAATATTTTTTAGATTGTTTTCCCTGGCTCCTTTAATTTCAATAAAGTAGTTGGAGGTTCGGCGTTTTTTGGGAATTTCAATTTCCATGGTACCATTAAGGTAACTTGCCGTAAGAGAGGACGATTTTAGGATTGCATCCATGGGCCCGTGTGCCACTACTTCGCCTCCATGGGTACCAGCTTCCGGTCCAATGTCAATGACTTCATCTGCCGCAAGCATAATATCTTCATCATGTTCAACAACAATAACAGTATTACCTAAATCTCTTAGAGATTTCAAAACTATTATAAGATTCTCCGTATCTCTCGGATGTAAGCCAATACTAGGTTCATCCAGGATATACATAGACCCAACCAAACTACTGCCAAGTGATGTTGCCAGGTTTATTCGCTGGCTTTCTCCACCTGAAAGGGTATTTGATTTTCTGTTAATTGTTAAATAGCTCAAGCCAACCTTATCCAAATAACTTAGCCTGGTTTTGATTTCTGCGAATAATCTTTTTGCGATTCGCAAGTCGTGCTTACTTAATGAAAGCTTGTCAAAAAATGTGATTAAGTTTTCAATTGACAATTCCACAAGATCTGAAATAGATTTGTTGCCAATCTTAATATAATTGGTTTCAATTCTAAGACGCTTCCCTTTGCATGAGTTACATCTTGTTTTACCTCTATATCTGGAGAGCATTACCCTATTTTGAATCTTATAGCTCTTTTCTTCCAATTGCCGGAAGAATTTATCTATTCCTATAAAATGCTCATTGCCCTGCCAGACCAGGAGTTTTTGCTCCTCACTAAGTTGATACCATGGTTTATGGATGGGAAAATTAAACTTATAAGCCGAATTCACTAATTGATCTCTATACCAACTCATACTCTCGCCGCGCCATGGAAATATGGCATTTTCGAATACAGACAATCCAGAATTAGGTATAACAAGATCTTCATCTATGCCAATTACATCACCATAACCTTCACACTTCGGACAAGCCCCGTAAGGATTATTGAAACTGAAGAGATGTGCGTTAGGTTCCATAAAGACCATTCCGTCCATTTCAAACTTATTGCTAAATTGGGTCACAGTTCCATTAGCTATTTCTTCAATAAGACAGTATCCTTTACCCTCAAAAAAAGCGGTATCCACTGCGTTGGCTAATCGATTAAGAAAATCTTCATCATCCTTTTTAATAATTCGATCTACAACCAGCTCAAAATTATAGCCAATATCTTTTAACGATTCATCAATCCTGATGACTGTGTCATTATGTTTTATCCTTGCATATCCTTGTTTGGAAAGTAATTGTAAAGATTTAACCGGATCTCTGTCATTGGAAATTACAATTGGAGCCAATAGTAAGAGTTTGGTACCTTCTTCAAAAGATTTTACATGATTTATTACATCTGTTACGTTATGCTTTTTAACTTCATTACCGGAAATTGGTGAATAGGTCTTGCCAATTCTGGCATAAAGAAGCTTCAAATAGTCATATATTTCTGTTGTTGTACCCACTGTGGATCGTGGATTTGTGGAATTTACCTTTTGTTCTATAGCTATTGCCGGAGCTATACCTTTTATATAGTCTACTTTAGGCTTATCTAATTTACCAAGGAATTGCCTGGCATATGAGGAAAGGCTTTCTACATAACGTCGTTGACCCTCAGCGTAGAGTGTATCGAATGCCAGACTGGATTTACCCGAACCCGAAAGTCCCGTAATAACAACTAATTTATTTCTGGGGATTACTACATCAATATTCTTAAGATTGTGCAGCTTAGCCCCTTTGATTATAATATTTTCCTTTGGATTTACCTCGGTTATTGCAGACATGTCTTCCATTAGGTCGGCAAAGATACGATATGTTGAATTCAAACACCAATAGGTCGCCTTTGACAACTAAATTCTGCAATATCACAACATTGTTTACCTGAGAAAATATTTTTTTTCTATATTTGGAGCATAATAACTAAAATCTCTGCGTATACGCGAAAATTACTTTTTTGAGAATTAACCTGAATAACTAAAGTCCTTTCCCTTAAGAAAGGCCCCTAAGTTTAACCAAAAAAGTAATTAGTATGCAACTACAGGCAGAAGATCCAATTTTAGTTCAGAATTACATTAGCGGGGATGAAAAATCCCTGGAAATCCTAATAAACAAACATAATCAGCGTCTTACCAGTTTTATTTATTCCAAAGTCTTGGACAGGGCAATTACTGAAGATATCTTTCAGGATACCTTTATAAAGGTAATAAAGACCTTAAAGAGAGGTGCCTATAATGAAGAAGGTAAGTTCTTACCCTGGGTTATGAGAATAGCTCACAATCTGATCATTGACCATTTTAGAAAGAATAAACGAATGCCCAAATTTGAAGGCACTGAGGATTTTAACATTTTTTCCGTTTTGGGTGATGGCAAACTTGATGCCGAGAGACAGTTAATTAAAGACCAGATAGACAGCGATCTTGGATTATTAATAGAAGAACTTCCCGATGATCAAAAAGAAGTCCTGGTAATGCGTATATATAAGGATATGAGTTTTAAGGAAATATCTGAAAATACAGGAGTAAGTATTAATACTGCTTTAGGAAGAATGCGATATGCTTTAATTAACCTAAGAAAAATCATAGAAAAGAACAATATTGTTTTAACGAATTAATAGGTTCTATAACGACAAATACAAATGGTTCCGTAATAGTTGCGTTATTTAGACATAACAATATTATATATGGACCAGATTTGCCCTAGATATCGAAACAAATGTAAGCTTGTAAAAGCTAAGCCAGAGAGTGTACAGTTATTACTTCAGTATTCCAAGACATTAAATATTGTAAATCACAAAGGACTTACATTTGAGAATAATTTGAACTGACTATAACCTTATTTATTAGGATAAACCTTAATCCCTTTGATAATACATCAAGGGGATTTTTGGTTGCTGGGAATAAGTGAAGCCGCTTTTTTGAACTTACTAGAATTAAACCGGGCATATTTCCAGGCTTCAGGAAAATCAGTTGATAACTAATTTATTATGGATTTATTGTGTCAGGAATCACCAAAACGTTCTTTGACATCAAAAATCAAGGGTTTGACAACATAGTTTTTCACAGACCTCGCTATTTCTATACTTTTAAATTGTAATTATGAAATCATAACTACTATATATTTAAACTAATAGCAAAAGGTCTTTCAAAAAGAAGCTCATTTATCTTAACCAAAAAATATTACCAACTATGGAATTTAAAATTGATGATTCAGAATTAGTAAGAGATTATATCAGTGGCGACGAAAAAGCGCTTGAAATACTTATAAACAGACACAACCAACGTATAAGCAGTTTTATTTATTCCAAGGTAATGGATAGAGATATTACTGAGGATATTTTTCAGGACACCTTTATAAAAGTAATTAAAACTCTAAAAAAAGGATCTTATAGTGAAGAAGGAAAATTTTTGCCATGGGTGATGAGAATTTCACATAACCTTATTATTGATCACTTTAGAAAGAACAAGCGTATGCCTAAGTTTGAAGGAAGTGATGATTTTAATATTTTCTCTGTTATAGGTGACGATAAACTTAATGTAGAAAAGCAGATTATCAAGGATCAGATAGATAGCGATCTTGGATCTTTGATTGAAGAATTACCCGATGACCAAAAAGAAGTTCTTCTTATGCGAATATATAAGGATATGAGCTTCAAGGAGATTTCCGAAAATACTGGAGTAAGCATTAATACTGCCCTGGGAAGAATGCGATATGCCCTTATAAACCTCAGAAAGATAATAGAAAGAAACAATATTGTTTTAACAAATTAAGAGCAAGGAAAATATCAAAACAATATTTCCATTTTAGTTGCGTTATTAGAACATAACAATACTATAATAATATGGAAAAAATTTACTCTGAAGAACGAAACGCTTGTAAACTGGCTAAAACCAGTCCTGAGACAATCCAGTTCTTATTGGATTATTCCAGGTCCTTCAGAATAACGAAGTACAAGACATTCAAATTTGAAACAACTTTGAATTAAACAAGATGGCCCGCTATTAGCGGGCCTTTTTTATTTTATAATAATTTTCTAATACTTTTTTTCTCCCTATCTTTTTGGTTATTACATCTTTGTCTAAATTCCAGCCTCTGGCCGGCGAATATTGACGGCCGTACCAAATAATTTGAAGATGCAAATCGTTCCATAATTCTTTGGGAAATATCCTTTTTGCATCTTTCTCGGTTTGAACCACATTTTTACCATTAGAAAAACCCCAACGATACATTAGACGGTGAATATGCGTATCAACCGGAAAAGCTGGTATGCCAAATGCCTGAGAGACCACTACACTTGCAGTTTTATGGCCAACAGCCGGTAATTCCTCCAATAAGCTTATTTCTGATGGGACGTTTCCCTTGTATTTTTCTATCAATATTTTTGATAGGCCATGGATTCCTTTCGATTTCATCGGTGAAAGTCCAACCGGCTTAATAATTTCTTTTATTTCCCCAACAGACATTTTAATCATATCGAAAGGATTGTCCGCTTTTGCAAATAGTTTAGGTGTTATTTGGTTTACACGTATATCTGTACTTTGGGCCGATAACAATACTGCGATTAACAATGTATATGGATCTTTATGTTGCAGTGGCACAGGTATAACAGGATATAATTCCTGCAGTTTATTTATTGTAAAGGATACTTTTTCCGATTTCGTCATTTTTGTTTAATTTCACAATGAAAAAAATAAACACAAATTTAATTGAAAATTGTCTATGAACACACTTAAAGAAGGTCATAAAGTCCCGGATTTTTCATCTGTGGATCAGGATGGCAATTTGGTAAAATTAAGCGATTATTCCGGTAAGAAGTTAGTGGTGTTTTTTTATCCAAGGGCTAATACTCCTGGATGCACTGCAGAAGCTTGTAATCTTCGGGATAATTATGCAGAATTGCAATCAGAAGGTTATGAACTTCTAGGGGTAAGTGAAGATTCTCAAAAAAAACAAGCGGGGTTTAAGAATAAATATGAATTTCCATTTCCGCTTTTAGCAGATGAAGATCATTCAGTAATTAATGCGTTTGGAGTATGGGGCCCTAAAAAATTTATGGGCAGGGAATACGATGGTATACACAGAACGACTTTTATTGTTGACGAAACTGGCTTCGTTATTAAGGTTATTGACAAAGTTAAAACCAAAGATCACGCTGCACAGATCCTTTAATATAAAACTATCTGCATTAAAAAAGGCCTATTATTTAAGGCCTTTGTTATGGAATTAAGTGTTAAGCTTTTTCTTTCAGTTTATCGGCAGGTCGCATAAAAAGGTGTTCTTTCTTTATTGTTTCCGAAATACCCTCTGGCAGCATTTTCTCCCAACCTCCTTCTCCAGCGGTAATTTTTTTCAATACGTCTCTGGAGAATATGTCCATAATTTCAGGCTCGTAGTCTATGATATCCATAACTTTCCCATTATACTTAAAAAATTTGTACAATTCTTTCATTCTCGGATGAACCTTCACGTTATTACTAGTCATGATCTGACCGGTCTCAGGATTCTTCATCGGATAAAGATATACAATGAGTTCTTTAAAGAACAACTTGCCAAAAGCTTCCAAAATACCACCACTTAGATGTCTGTAATATTTTTCATCAAAAATGTCTATCAGGTTATTAACTCCCATAGTAAGACCGATTTTTGCTTTCGTATAATTGTTGAAGTATTCAACCAATTTAAAATATTCCTGAAATTTAGAAATCATTACTGAATGTCCTAATGAGCACAATAATTTGGCCCGGTCCATAAAGTCACTTTCATCTATTTCACCTGAAGCTCTTAAATTAGACAATGTAATTTCAAATATTACTATAGAATTGTCTTCATCAACTGCCGGATCGCGAATAAAAATTTCATAAGACTTTTCAAACATATCCATATTCACCTTAGTCACCGGCCTAAAACTCCCTCTAAGTGCAAGGATATTTTTCTTATAGAGAACAGTAGCCGGAAGAAGATTATTTCCGTCAGGGCCAAACATGACCGCATCAGTCATATCATTTCTGATAAGCTGAAGACTCATAAGCCTATTGTCAACGTTTTTGAAGTTTGGGCCTGAGAAATTAACCATATCAATCTCCAGAGTATCTCGGTCTATATGATCATATAGGTATTTCATTAGCTTTCTAGGTTTATTATATTTGTAGAAAGCACCGTAGATGAGGTTCACTCCAACTATTCCCAAGGTCTCCTGCTGCAAACGCGCTTCATTTTGCTTAAACCTCACATGTAATATGATCTCGTCAAATTCCTTTTGATTTGGATCTAATTGAAAACGGATTCCCACCCAGCCATGGCCTTTATATCGTTTGGAAAAGTCTATTGTTGCAACCGTATTTGCGTAGGTAAAAAACAGTTTATCCGGATTTTGATCTCTGCTAATACGTTCTTCCATAAGATGCATTTCATGAGAAAGCATCTTTTTTAGCCTACTTTGAGTAACATACCTGCCTGCTGTTTCCACACCATAAACGGCATCGCTAAAGGATTTGTCATAGGCACTCATCGCTTTTGCTATTGTCCCAGAGGCGCCGCCTGATCTGAAAAACCATCTGGCGGTTTCTTGTCCGGCTCCTATTTCCGCAAAAGTCCCATATATATCGGGATTTAGATTTATTCTAAGGGTCTTAGCTTTTATCGAGGGAATATTTTCAAAAGACGGATCCTTTTTTAAGACTGAAGCCATATGTATAGTTTGCTAACAGCAAAGTTAATAAGATTGGGGTATCTATTAAATAAATAAGTTATAAATTTGAAATAAATAGATGACAGGTTGAAATTAACATTTTTAGGCACTGGCACATCGCAAGGAATACCGGTTATTGGCAGCAATCATCCAGTCTGTTTAAGTAAAAACCCCAAGGATAAAAGACTACGAGTTTCTGTTCTTATTTCATGGAAAAGCTATAATTATGTAATTGATTGTGGTCCCGATTTCAGGCAACAGATGTTAACTCATAAAGTTTCCAATTTAGATGGTATTCTATTTACTCATGAACATGCAGATCACACTGCAGGCATAGACGATATTCGTCCATTTTTCTTTAGACAAGGTGATATTCCTATTTATGCACATGAAGATGTAATCTTCTCACTAAAAAGAAGGTTTGACTATATTTTTGCCGATGAGAACAGGTATCCCGGGGCTCCGGCGGTAAAGGTCAACCTGATAAAGAATAATGAACCTTTCTTAATCGGGGACCAACAAGCAATACCAATTGAGGCTTTTCATAACCGGTTAAGAGTTTATGGCTATAGAATAGGTGACTTTGCCTACCTTACTGATGTTAAGACCATCTCTGATGAAGAAATAAATAAACTTAAAGGAGTTAAAGTACTGTCAGTAAATGCATTACGCATAGAACCACATCATTCGCATTTAAACCTGGAAGAAGCCCTTGAATTAGTAGCTATAATTAAACCAGACATGGCATACCTTTCTCACATTAGCCATTATTTGGGTTTTCATGATGAAATTGAAAAAAAATTACCCAAAAATGTACATTTGGCCTATGACAATCTTGTTGTCTCGGTTTGAGTTACAAAACAATAATTTTAGTTAATTTGATAACTGATTCTTTAAATTTATGAAAAGTAGAATATTTATTTATTTGTTCATTTTTATCGCTTTGATATCGCTTTTCTTATATGTTAGCGGCAATACCATGTTAGAGAATAAGGATTTAAAAATTCAGAGCCTGGAGTCTGAAGTTAGCGTACTTCAGGATTCCGTTCAAAAATTACAACTTCAGGTTTTTGATATGCAATATTTTTCATTGCAAAATAATGATGATGCCCTGTCATATTATGACCATCTTGGCCTGGACAATCCTTCGCGCTATATTGCAGATAAGTTATTGGAAACCAATGAACAAAAAGGAGATAATCCATTGGTTCCATATGAGGGCATGGAAAGTGATTTTAAGATCAACAAGATTAAAATACTGAATCATCAATGGATAATAGCTGATTTTTCTGATGGTAAATACTGGGGAGAACTAATATTGAAATACGAGTTAAAAGATGATATGGGTGTTAATTTTACAATGATCGACCATCTTTTGTACACCCGAAGCAACTAAATATTTTCTTCGAGCCACTTTCTAAAGGAGTAAAAATTCTCAGCTGAAACTCCATGGCCTACAGGAAATTCCTCATATTTATGATTAATGCCAAGTTTTTTCAAAAGAATAGGTGCTTTTTGAGCCCATTCAGATGGGATTACCTGGTCTACCTGACCGTGGGATGCATAAATATTAAGATTTTTATGGTCTTTTTTGGCATAATTCTTCTCCAGAATATTCTCGTCTATATAGCCGCTTAAGGCCACAACATTTTTAACTATATCTGGAAATGAAAGTGCAACCGCATAACTCAAAACGGTACCCTGGCTAAACCCCAACAAGGTGACATTGTCTTTATCTAATTGATAGGCTTCACAAGCTTCCTCAATAAAATTTACAATTTGGTTTCTGGATGAGATTGCCTGTTCCTCATCACTCCATTTTCCATATGATGCATCAAAGTTAATGGCATACCAGGCATTTCCAAAGGGAGGTAAAGGGAAGGGACCTCTTGCAGAAATAATAAAACATTCCGAAGGTAATTCTGAGGCAAACGAAAATAAATCTTCTTCGTTACTGCCATAGCCGTGAAAAAGAAATATAACAGGTGGACGCTTATTTTCTATAAGTGAAGGGCGAATTATATGATATAAGGATAAGGGTTCTGTTTTCATTCTATTGAATAAAGCTAAACCATTGCTGAAATGAGGTTCCTAAGATTGGAACCGATTGTTTTTTATTATTCAAAGCTCCCAAAAGGCCATATAACCATAGAGCAAAATAAAATATATACAGGCCTACCCAAACAAAAAAATTGAACCATTGACTTAAGAAAAGTGCGCAACCCATAAAAACCAGATGCAAACCAAACGCTTGCCTTGTATGGAATCTGGCAAATTCATTTTTTGGTTCCATGTTCATAGTTATTGCTATTAAAGATCCTATAATAGTGAAATAAGCTATTATCGCTGTTGTTTTTCCTTTTGCTACCGAATCTTGCCCCAAAACCTTATTTTTCAATTATTACTTAAACTACAGTTGGTTTAAACGATTATTTGATTATTTGCTAAAATACCATATACCTTGCCTTTCATTTTTTCCCCAAAAAACATACTGTTCTTTGAAGTAGAAATGCAATGCTTTTTTGTAAAAATATATTCAGATTCTGGATCAAAAAGAGTAAGATTCGCTAAAGAACCCTTTTTTATAGTCACCGGACTTAGTCCAAAACTTTCTCTTCCTTTAGATAAAAGGGCGACCGCCGTTTCAGTGTCGAATAACTCATTTAAAACACCAAACGCATTTTCAAGGCCTATGGTGCCATAGGCAGCATTGTCAAATTCTATTCGTTTTTCTTCAATATCAATTGGCGTATGATCTGAGGTTACAAAATCAACTATACCTTCTTTAAGACCTTTTATCAAAGCACTTTTATCTTTGCTCGTACGCAGTGGAGGTAAAACCTTGTAATTACTATCAAAGCTGTCCAAAACATCATCAGAATATAACAAATTATGCACAGCAACACTACAACTTAAATTAAGTCCCTTCCGTTTAGCTTCGCCAATAAGCCTAACTGACCTGGCTGTAGATATCGTTGGAATGTGGAGATACCCACCCGTGTATTCCAGAATAAAAAGGTCTCTAGCAATTTGAAGTTCTTCGGCCAGTGCTGGAATTCCCTTTAAACCAACCCTTGTAGACGAAATGCCTTCATTAACAATACCCTTACTCATTATTTGCTTATCCATTGGAAAAGAATAAATTAACCCCTTAAAATCCTGGGAGTATTGCAAAGCTATCTTTAATAGATTGGAATTTGAAATAGATCTCTTAAAATCATAGAATCCAACTGCTCCCGAATGCTGCATGTCATAAAGCTCGGCAAGATCATTGCCTTCACTAAGTACAGTAAGTGTTCCCAAAGGGTGTAATTTTGTCGGCTGTCCTTTGGCAGCATTTTTCAGAAAAACGATTGCACCACTGCTATCCGGCAGTGGATAAGTGTTAGGGTTAAGAACAATATCTGTATAACCACTTCTTGCAGCCACAATGAGTCCATTTTTAATGGTTTCACGTTCTTCATATCCTGGTTCACCAAAGCTTACGCTGCTGTCAAACCATCCAGCCGAGACATGCAAATTCTTGAAGTTTAGTGTTTTTATATTACTGGCAGGTTTAATCAAGGTAGATATTTCTTCTATAATCCCGTTAAGAATAAGAATATCACGTTTTTTTAAATGAAGTTTACTGTTGGTTTTATCAACAATTGTGGCAGATTTTAGAAGTATGTTCATTTAAATATTTTTTGAATAAGAACTTCGGCCAGCATAAAAAGCAAAGCAAAAATAGTAAACCATTTCCATAGCTCAGTCACTCTGTTGTCTTTTTCCATGGTTTCAAAGACTTCCGTTAAATTATTTAAGCCGGGATTACTATTAAATATGTCCAAATCAGAATATATAGATTCGCTTTCTGTTCTGGGGTAATTAAAACTAATATTTTGAATGGGTCTTGATTCTTCACTAATGACATAAACGCCATCTTTATTAGGATTGTAATTAAAAGTTAATATAGTTTTATTTGAATAAGACTGCTGTTCGGGAATAAATTCATACTCATTCTGAGTAACCTTTAGAATATTATCCCTTGCCATCACCGCCTTAACATCTATTGTGGTTATTTGACCCAGGGTGCTATATAATTCAGGAGATTTAAGACTATTTGCTCCTATGCTATAAATGGTGGGTACAATAAGAGGTGAATTCTTAAAATTAGAATTTGTATTATTGATTGCAGCTGTAAACAAGTATAAACCATCCAGGCCAACAAGGAAAGCAGATTTATCCTGTAATGAAAGTATTTTTGGCGCCGTTGTTCTGGTTTTGAAATAACTTGTTACCCTTGGATATTGAAAATTGCTTACTCTTTGGGCAAATACATTCTTATACAGAGGATGATCAAAGTTAATTTCAGTTACGTTTCGTTCTTCATCAATTCTATTAGCAAATGAAGTGGAATAATAATTTCCGATGAAACTATTGTAGCTTTCAATATTAGAATCAAAAGAAGGGATGATCAATAGATGACCACCTTTTTGAGTATAATCGTTTAAAGTGTTTTTCAGTGAGACGGGAATAGTTTTTAATTCATTTAAAACTATTAGGTTTTGAGACTCAAGTATGCTGTAATTTAGATTATTCATTCGCACATCCGAAAATATGAACTCATCTTCAGTAAATATTCTTTTTAAAAACTCGCTATCTGACTCACTTACAGATAATACTTTGATTTTGTCCTTTTGGTTAATATTGAAATACAACTGATTATCATAAGGCAATCCAATATCTGATATTTCAATTTTGCCTATAATAACTTCATTAGAAGGCAGTGTAAATAGAACATTGGATTTTTTATTTTTATCAAATGTTGCTGCAGTTTTGGCAATTAACTTATCATCATTATATAAAGAAACAGGAATTGTTTCTAAAGTACCAGTTGTAGTTAAATTCACAGCAAGATCTATTGTAGTTCCCTTTACTTCAGAAATATATGCCGAATCCAAAACAGTATTATCAAGATTTTCTGCCTTAAATGGAACTATAAAAGTTTGAATATTTTCAGGAGTATCAGATAACTGGATAGAGGTTCTGTTTTGAAAATCTGAGATTAGCGCAAAATATTTAATGGATTTTTTATCTTCACTAAATAAATTTTCCCCTTTAAGTAGGATGTCCTTAAGTCCTAACTGATTAAAAGTATATGACAAGGTCAAAAGTTCATTGCGAATATCCATCAAGGTGATATTACTAAAAACTTTATCATTAGTAAAAAGGCTAAAGGTTTTATCCTTAGGCAGACCTTGTAATAACTTTTGAACAGCATCCTGGAGCAGCGTTCCATTCTCTGTTTTGGCTTGCATGCTAAACGAGTTATCCAGGTATATTACTGTTTCTTTGGCATATGCAGCCGACTCCTTAGCGAAATAGGGCTGCGAAAATGCAAGAATAAGACCTGATAGTAATAATACACGACTGATAAGTAAAAGCCATTTTTTTATCGCGCTACTTTTGCGAGATTGCGCAACTACTTTTTGTAATAGTTTTACGTTGGTAAAAGGGGTTTTTTTAAATCTTCGAAGTTGAAAGAGGTGAATTAATATGGGAATCAGAAGCAGAAAAAAGGCCCAAAGGAGTTCCGGATATTTAAACAGCATTCCCAAATTTGATTTGACAAATATATAAAGTATTGATAAGATATTGCCTAGTAATTATGACAAAATTGGGAAGGAAAACGAGTAGAATGAAAAAATGAAATTAATATTTAAGCTGGGTTCACTCCAAATAGATTATTTACGGTTGATTAAAAAAAGATATTCCTTAGCAAAAGAAAAAATAATCGACCATTGGGGATTGACCAAAATTTGAAAAGAAATTTTTGATCTTTACCTGAGCCTCTTCATTTGCAACAGTAATTATACTTTGAGGGTTTATAAGTTTAATTAGAAAATTAAAATGCCTTAATTCCTGTCCATAAATATTTTTACCTATTTTTTTTGGGTTATCACATAACCAATAAAACGGAATATTCTGTTTTAAAAGCTCTCTGGCAGTGCTTTTCCCTTTATTCCCGGCACCCCAAACAGTTAAAGGTCGCCTTGGATCATGGTGAAGCTTTAGAAAGTAGTGTAGTTTTAAATGCAAAAAATAATTCTGGGCATAGTGCTCACTGGTTCTTGAGGTTCGGCTGTCATAATCACGCCATCGGTGCAATATCTCATTGCACGGAATACATTGCAAACCCCGCTCATAAAATCGAAATGCAAGGTCATAATCTTCCGGATATCTATTAGGCTCAAAAGCACCACATTCTTCCAGATCTTTTTTATGGACCATCCAGCAAGGGGAGGGGATAACACATTCCTTATAGATCTCAGAGTAATTTTCTCCTTTGGCAGTGAGTTTGTTCAACCATTTTTCATATCGCTCGTAACCATCACTTATTCCGCGGTGCGAAAAATAAAGAACACCACCTACTGCAATATTACCTTTTCCATGTTTTTCTAATGACGAACTCATGATTTCCAGCTTATTGGAGTTCATAATATCATCAGAATCCATTCTTGTCAACAATTTGCCATTACTTAAATTATAAGCCGTCCTGAGTGCTGAAATTATACCATCTCCTTTATTTGTATGCACATTTATTCTTGAATCTCTTGATGAATATTGTTCAACTACAATACGACTGTTATCCACCGAGTGATCGTCTACAGCAATGACCTCCCAATTTTGGTAACTCTGAGATAAAATCGAATCCATACATTCCTCCAGGTAAACCGAAGTATTTTTAAATGGAATTAGGATACTAATCAGATGGTTTTTCATTAAGAAAAAGTGCTATAACTAATTTATTTTATTGTTTCCAAAAATCATCCCAAAGTACTGTAGATTAATATTTTGCGGAAATTTAGCAGCCTCCGGGATCTGCAACACTAAGGTATTATTATCTATACCGGAAGCTGAAAAAAGGGGTTGGGAATAACCTTCTTGCACTATTTCAGAACTACTGCCTGCCCAATGCATCAGCGATGGCTTTTTCGGCCAAAGGAGCCATTTGCTCATATCCTTTTTTATTAGGATGAACCCCGTCACTGCCAAGATCTCCCTTTAATCCATTATTACCATCGTTCATTGCCGAGAAATAATCAAGGTAAACAAAGCCTTTACTACTGGTATAGTTCTTTATCATATTATTAAGCGCAGGTATTTTTTCATTAGGCATAAGCCCTTTACGCCAGGGATATTCATATGCAGGTAATACTGAGCATAAAACAACTTTTATACCATTGGCTTCTGCCAATTCTGACATAGACATTAAATTATCTGCAATCATTTGTAAAGTGGATGGTCCGGTATTACCGGCAATGTCATTAGTACCCGCAAGTATGACCACTACTTTAGGCTTCAGATCAATCACATCCTGTCGGAATCGTACCAGCATTTGCGGAGTAGTCTGCCCACTTATTCCTCTATTTACATAAGGTTTACCCTCAAAGAATTCTGGCTGATGATAAGACCATCCAATGGTAATTGAGTTTCCCATGAAAACGACACGGTTTTCATTAGTTTTAGCATCCACTAATTCTTTGTTAGCAGCTTCAAAGTGGCTAAGTTGAGCCCAATCCTGGGCATTCAAAATAGAATACATAAGAAATAGGCAGATGATTAAAAGGTTTTTTGGCTTAGTAAAAATCATAATGGACAGCTATATTTTGTTGTTTCAAAAGATACAAAATGTCGAAAACATAAATACCTTAATTTAATATATCAATTAGTAATTGCAATTCCAGTGATAACAAGAATTAAAAAACCCTGCATTTGTTTAGATGCAGGGTTATATTTATAATTAAAATTCTTAATTATTCACATTGAACGTCATCACCATTACTATCCCAGCAATGCCATTCTTCATCTTCAAAGTAATCAAATGCCCTTACTCTTCCAACAAAGGTTTCTCTACTCCATTCTATTCTAACATCGCTAAAAGCCTGCATGTTGCCATCGTAAGCGTGTGCATTAAAATAGGCATCAAAATCACCATCCTGAAGTCCGTATTCAAGATAGCTATCTTTAAACATATCGTCATTCTCTTGTTCATCCAGTTCTCTGACCCAAGTATATCGGATATTGCCAATTTCGTCATTTGAACGTTCCCAGTCTATTCTTAACATTGCATCGGGTCTCTCTGCACTTTCATTTAACAACCAATATCCACTATTTGCATCCATAGCAGAACTTCCGGAAAACCATAAGAATTCTTCAAAAGATCCAATTCCAATCTTGGTTATATACATTTCCCAAAGAACTTCTTCACCGGTTACCTCCCCGGTAAGACGTGCCGTATATTCACTGGTAAAGCCATCTACACTATAGGTCCACTGCCATTTATTATCTCCTAAATTTTCAGGTGAATGAGCAAAAGCAGATTTAAAGGAGGCTACCGGGATAGCCAAGGTAGTAAAAAGAGCTGAATTCCAAACTCCTACAACAATTCTTGAAAAAAACCAATTGCCATTGGGGGCTTTGTTATCATAAACCAGGGTAGCACTTTTTCCCGAATTTGTATCATCTGTAAAATCACTAAAATCAATAACCATTGATTCATATAGTGGTAATGCCAGGTTATTGGTTTCATCCATGCCTTCATCTGAGTTCTCGCAGGAAGTTGTAGAAACAAGGGCGAAAACCAGGAAAATACCATATACTCTCCAATTTTTCATAACTTAAAATATTTATTTATTTATTAAAATGATATGTACTTCTAACGCTTTTGTGGTCAAAAAAGTGTGAAAGAATAATTCATTTATCGAAAAATCAGAACAAAACTCAAACGATATGAAAAGGCTAATAATGAGATATTTCTAATTTTTGTCTAAGTTGCTGAAAAAGTAAATCAGTCTTTTTAATAAGTAAAGGATGAAGTATCTTAGGTTTTATATACTAATACTTGGCAGATTTTCCTTTTACCATGGTCTTTTCAATAAAACTTCTAATATCGGAGTTGGCTTTTTCTAAATCTTCTTTACGCAGGTACATCATATGACCACTGCGATAACCTTTAAATTCAAACCGATCTTTCATTCGACCACTGGGGTCAACCTGCCACATAGTATATTTGGCGTTGAAATAGGTAGTGGCACCGTCATAATATCCAGACTGAACTAATACATGCAAATAAGGATTTTGTGCCATGGCCTGTCTCAGATCATCTCTTGTATTATCGTCTTTATTATCCCACGGTCGTACAGGGCCGAACATATTATATTTGATATCTGTTTTAAATTGAAGTTCTTCTTGAAGATAATAATTAATGGCTGGTGTAAAGCTATGTAACCAAGAAGTTATCTCCGGGTTGTAATCTGTTTTAGTTCCCGAAATTTGCTTATCTAGCCCTAAATATCGGCTATCTAGCCTTCCAATAGTATAACCACTGCGGTCTCTCAATAATCCTTTCCAGAAATAAGAAGTTGGTACAACAAGATTATGATCTAATATTTCCTTTTTAGAGAGCCCGGAATAGTATGCCATTTTTTCCGCAACCATATTTTTCTCAGTATCACTTATAAATCCCCCCTTTGCGATTGCAGGGATTACTGTATTTATTGTAAAATCTTCTGATTCGGGTAATATATCCAACAAATCTTTTTCTTGAAGGTCATTTTCCAAAGCTTTTTGATACCAGGCAGCTGCAGTATAATAGGGTAAATTTAAAGCACTGCTTACGGGGCCACCAGTACGAATTACTTTGTAATCAGCTGGGGAAACCATTATAACCCCGTTTAAATACATCCATTGCTGGTTTTGAAGTGCAAGCGACAAACCCATAACTCTGGTGCCACCATAACTTTCTCCTATAATATATTTAGGAGAGTTCCATCTGTTATTTCTTGTAACAAATGTATTTAGCCATTCTGCCAGATATTTTATGTCCGCATTAATACCAAAAAATTTACTGCGGTCAACTTCTTTGCCACTTTCGGGAATGGTCCGGGAATATCCTGTATTAGCAGGATTTACATAAACTATATCTGATACATCTAATATAGAATAAGGGTTTTGCTTTACACCATATGGTTGAACAGGATAGCCTTCGTCATCAATCTTTAAAATCCGAGGACCGGTATATGCCAAATGCATCCAAACTGAGCCGGAACCCGGCCCGCCGTTAAAGGATATAAGCAAAGGGCGACTTGCCCTGTCCTTTATATTGTTTCGGGTATAATATGTGTAATGCAACGACGCGATTGGCTCTCCTAATTCATCCCAAACGGGTTGAGTACCGGTTTTTGCCGTATATGAAAATGCAGTGCCGTTTATGGTGGCACTGTGTTGGGTAGTAACCACGGTGTCTATTGGTAATTTACGATTTTGAGATAATGAGATATTAAGGCTTAATATTAAAAGCGAAAACAGGAACAATCTTTTCATTCTTGAGTGGTTTTAGAAAGCCCTAAAATATGGAATTTGGCTGATAAATCAGATTATCCCAATTATTAAGACTAAAAAGAATATAAATTTGTTCACTATCTTTAAATTTAGCATGGAAAAAAATGATTTCTCACAACTAATTCGGTGAACATGAAGAATATTACCAGAAGATCTTTTAATAAAACACTATCTAAAGGAATTGGTGGAGCTACGCTTCTTGGCGGAATGCCCTGGGCTTGTGCAATGGGTGAACAAAAACAGGACAAGAAGAAATTAGGCGTGGCGTTGGTAGGATTAGGTAGCTACAGTACTTATCAACTAGCACCTTCTTTAGTGGATTGCGAATTATGTTATTTGGCAGGGATAGTAACCGGAACTCCTGAAAAAGAAAAGATTTGGCAGGAGAAATATAATATCCCCGCCTCTAATGTTTATAATTATGAAAATTTTGATAGTATCTCATCTAATGATGCTATAGATATAGTTTATGTTGTACTTCCTAATTCTATGCATGCCGATTTCTCCATAAGAGCGGCCAAAGCAGGTAAACATGTTATATGCGAAAAACCCATGGCCGTTAGTGTTGAGGAATGTGATGCAATAATTGAAGCATGTAATAAAGCTAATGTAAAATTAAGCGTGGGTTACCGACTTCAATCGGAACCTTATACCCAGGAAATTAAGCGATTGGTTGATGAAAAGGTTTTTGGAAATGTACAGTATATATCTGCGGAAGCTGCCTACAGATCTGGTGGTAACCCGGATCAATGGCGATTAAACAAGGCGCTTTCTGGTGGAGGAGCCTTGATGAACATGGGGGTTTATGCCATTCAAAGTGCTATTTATGGAACCGGAGAGAACCCAATAGCTGTTACCGCGCAGGAGTTTAGCTCAAGGCCGGACTATTTTAAGGATACTGATGAGACCATCACCGCACAATTCGAATTTTCAAGCGGCGCTATTGGCAATATCATGACATCTCATAATACGAATGTAAATAGAATGTATGCCTCATGCGATAAGGGTTGGTTTGAATTAAATCCTGCTAGTTCATATGGCCCATTATCTGGTGAAACTTCCAATGGCAAGTTAAACTTCCCACATGAACGCCAGCAAAAATTGCAAATTGATGATTTTGCCAGACATATTTTAAATGAGACCTTAAATGTTGCCCCTGGCGAAATGGGCAAACGAGATATGATTATTGTTGAAGCTATTTACGAATCTATTGAGAAAGGAAATTCAATAATTGATTTGAAGTTGGGTTCTATGGGTCTGTAGCGAATTATATCAATATTATTTAAACCTTTATAGATTATTAAGAGGATTTGACCCGATCTAATTCTGAATATAAAAACAATAAGAAGACTTAGGGTTTAAACTCTAAAAAAGGTTCATCTTCCCTGTCGTGCATTAACCATATTTTTGCATTTTCATTAGATTCAAAAGTGCGTATCAATGCAAGTCTGTTAGTGGCCACTTTTTGTAAGAACCTATTGTAGTTTTCGCCATCCCAGACCAAAGCAAGTTTAATATGATCTCTTAAGATTTCAGCAATGTGTTCGCCTAGAAAAAATAGTTCAACAAGGGGTATTTCAGTTTTAACTACCTGAATTACATTCACTAAAATTTTATATTTTTTTTCCTTTAGGCATTGATTTCTAATGATCTTAGGATACTTTATAAAATCTGCGTAAGAATAATCACCGGAAATAGTCATTACCAGATAATTTTCTTCTTTCTCAATTAAATATAGACTACCCATACAATTCCTAATAATGTAACAAAGTTGTTTTGGGAGAAATAAGGGGTATTAATTTTCTTTTATTATAAATTTAAGAAATAATCCAAATCTATTTGAGTAAAAACTTCTTTAAATTAAAATATAACAATTCGGGTGAATCAGGGTGCATATAAAACATTCTAGAACTTTTCAAATACACCAAGCCCAAATAGTGCAAAATCGTATTTTACCGGATCTATTGGGTCCAGTTTTCGAAGGTAGGAATCAAGTTCATTCACAGCTTTAGAATCGTTTTGTTTCCGATGTAATAACCCAAGCTTTCTGGCGACATTTCCCGAGTGAACATCTAAGGGGCAGGATAAAAGGGCAGAGGAGATGGATTTCCAGATCCCGAAATCTACCTTGGTCGAATTATCGCGAACCATCCACCTAAGAAACATATTCATGCGTTTAGCTGCAGAACCTTTAGCTGGATCAGAAATATGCTTTGTGGTTCTTTTTGGATGTTTTAGCTCAAAAAAGGTTTGTTTGAATTTGGAAATTGCAGGCTGTGTTGAATGATCTGTGGAATGCTGGCTAAAAATTATTTCTAAACCTCCGTGTTGATTATATATACTTCTCAAAGCTTTAATAAAGTAAACCAAGTCCGTATTATTAAAAGTACGGTGAACAAATGGTTCAAGTTTTATTAAATCTGATTCCTTATGATATAGGACAAAATTATGAGGGTCATTGTCCAATAAGTCCATTAAAAAACGGGCATTTTTGATAATACTTTTTCGATTACCCCAGGCTATTGTAGATGTGAGAAACGCACTGATCTCAATATCTTCTTTTTTAGTGAACAAATGGGGAACCTGAATTGGATCTGATTCCAGAAATTGAGGATTATTGTATTGGATGACTTTTGCATCCAAAAAATCTTTTAACTCATTAAAAGTCAATGATGTATAATTTTAATGAGTTCATTCAGATAACTAGGGTTTTTTAGGACTACCCAAACTTCTCTCAACATATTAGTCTGTGATTTGTCCGTCTATCATGGTTAACTTTCTGTCTGCCATATCAGCTAATTCCTCATTATGAGTGACAATAACAAAAGTTTGACCAAATTCATCGCGTAATTGAAAAAAGAGTTGATGCAATTTATCTGCACTTTCCGAATCAAGATTGCCGCTTGGTTCATCCGCAAGTATTATGCTTGGATTGTTTATCAAAGCCCTTGCCACTGCAACACGTTGTTGTTCACCGCCGGATAACTCATTAGGTCGGTGGTGCATGCGATTGGAAAGTCCCAGGAAAATTAGCAGTTCCGTTGCTCGGGTCTCCGCTTCTGCCTTTCCTGTTCTTTTAATAAAGGCTGGAATGCATACATTTTCTATGGCCGAAAATTCCGGTAATAATTGGTGGAATTGAAAAATAAATCCAATATGATTATTTCTAAAAGCAGCCAGTGCTTTATCTTTTAATGAAGTAACATCAATGCCATTAATTTCCAGCTCACTTTCCTTTTTGTTCGACTGATTATCCAGTGTACCTAAAATTTGTAATAAGGTTGTTTTACCGGCGCCTGAGGGTCCTACAATAGAAACCACTTCTCCAGCTTTTATGCGCAAATCTACCCCTTTCAAAACCTGAAGTTCTCCGAAATATTTTTGGATATTAGTGGCCTTAATCATCAATAATTAATTAGGGCATGAAAGTAAACAATACGCATAACACTTCAAAATGTAATGGACCGGGAATCTGTTGGCAGTAGCACAGTAGAAATTATAGATATTTTCATTTTATTAATAATACATTAATTTAGGATTTTTAAGGGAGAAACCTTTAAATTCGAATTTCTTTTAAATCAAGCCATTTATACTTTTTGTTATGACATCATATCACAACCTGGAAGAATATAATATAGAGATTACTAATGAAATTACGGAACGTTTTTCAGGAATAATTCAGGAAATAGGTGAAGAAGTGGGCCGTGAAGGATTAATTAAAACCCCTGAACGAGCGGCAAAAGCAATGTTGTTTTTAACGCAGGGTTATAAACAGGATGCCGCTGCTATCCTGAAGAGTGCAATGTTTAAAGAGTCTTATAACGAAATGGTAATTGTTAAGGATATTGAATTGTATTCTCTCTGTGAACATCATATGCTACCTTTTTTTGGGAAAGCTCATATTGCTTATATTCCAAACGGACAGATCGTAGGGTTGAGCAAATTACCTAGAATTGTAGATGTTTTTGCACGAAGGTTGCAGGTTCAGGAACGCTTAACAGAGCAGATTTTAGATTGTATAAATGATACTTTAAAGCCTCAGGGGGTTGCTGTTGTAATAGAAGCAGCACATATGTGTATGATGATGCGGGGTGTTCAAAAGCAGAATTCCGTAACTACAACATCAGGATTTAGAGGCACTTTCCAAAAAGAAGAAACTCGAAATGAATTTTTAAAATTAATCAGTTCAAATCTGTCTTAATTTTTTCACATAAGTAGTTAAACATATTGAATAGGACACTTATTTATAATTTCTAAATGATTAAAAATAAAAAATATCAACTCCTTTTATTAGGGCTCCTTTTCGATGGTATTGGAATGATTTCATTTATGATACCAGGTATTGGGGAATTCACAGACCTGATTTGGGCTCCCATAGCTGGTTGGTTAATGACAAGAATGTACAAAGGGAATCCCGGAAAAATAGCCGGATTGATTGCTTTTATCGAAGAAATTGTGCCTGGTTTAGATATAATTCCTTCTTTCACTCTGATGTGGCTTTATACCTATGTATTAAAAAGAGATAAGACAATAACTTTGGAAGAAAACTGAAGTGTTTAGCTATCAGTTTTCTTAATCTGCCAATTAGCTTACCATAAAACGTATTCGGTATTAGCTAAAGTGGAATGCTTATCCCAATGCTAATATTCCTCCCAATATTTGAAATATCATCTATTTTGAGTCTTGACAGATGTGAAATATAATTTTTGTTGAGGATATTTACGGCGGTCAATTCTATTTCCGCATCTTTCTTAAAGAATTTGAGACTTGCCCCTAGTCCTACATTTAATAAATTATAACCCTCAGTAGGTGTTTCAAAGTTGGCTACTCTGTTCTGATCAAAAGTGGTGTTTAGAGTGATAAAGGCATAACTATTCGTTATCCATTTTTGGGAATTATTAAATTCCAATCGAATGGTATTGCTTAATTTATTTGCCGGTATCAGGGGCAGGTAGTCATCATTATTCAATCTGCCTATTACAGATTCAAAGCTACTATGAATATGCAGCCAATCCAAGGGATGAGGGTGAAAATGAAATCCAATTTCTCCACCGTATAAATTGGCATTTTGTTGTATATAATTGTAGACCGGATTATCATCTACAAATTCGCCATTGGGTTCAATAAAAATATAATCGTTAATTATGTTGTAAAAACCATTAGCGAAGAATTCAAAATGTTGGCTGCTGTATTCCAGTGAGATATCTGTTTGTATGTTTTTTTCGTTCTTCAGATTTGGATTTCCGATTTCAAAGCGGTTAGTTCCTTCATGTACCCCGTTTGAGGTAAGTTCTGCAAGATTCGGAGCTCTAAAACCACTGGCAAGATTTATTCTGCCAATAAGATGCTTCACAATATCAATCCGATATCCCAAAGCTGCATTAAAGCTGTTAAAACTACGGTCTAATTCGGCAATGTAACCTTCTTCGTCCATTGCCCCGGTTTCTTCACCTTTTATGGACCTGTTATCAAACCGTAAACCAACCTGTACATCACTTTTGTCAAAGTGGATGTGGGAAGTTGCCAAAACTCCTATATCATTAGTAGTAGCATTGGGAATCAACACTTCCTCACCAAAATTTTTGTTGCGCTGGCTCATCCCTTGAACCCCCGCTATGGTTTGTAATTTACCGATGACGGGTAAATTGTATTGGATATTGTAACTGAATGTTGAAAGGTTCATATCCAGGGCTGGATTTAAATCTTCAGGAGCAACAGAATCCATATCTGTATCCTCTTCCTCTTCTTCAAATTCTTTCCTGTCGTTGGCTATATATCCCAAAGTTACCCTCAGACTGGAGGTTTTAAAGAATATGTCATTTTTTAAACTCAATATGTGATTGTTTATTTTCTGGTAGGGAGGGTTTGGCTTTCGCCCTAAACTCTGTATGCCAATTTCTTCGGGGATTCCCAAATCAGAGCTGTTTAAATTATAGCGAAATTCCGTTTTAAATCTACCGAATTGATAGCCTAAAGCCGTTTTCAAATCGTATTCCTTAAAACGGGAATTCGTAACTCTTAAGTCATCTCCCCCTTTATAATCTACGTGTGAGGAATATGCTCCCCGAATCAGAAATTTAAATTTTTCACCTGAAGTCTTAAAACCTGCATTCCCCGCAATGCCTTGAGTGTTGGTAAAATAGTTTAAATTAATATCGCCCTCCGTTAAATTAGCACTGGCAAATTGTTCCGGATTTAAAAAAAGTACGCCCCCAAGGGCATCAGAACCGTAAAGTAGGGAGGCAGGACCCTTAATGACCTCCACACTTTCCACACCCGCTGCGCCTATGCCAAGACCGTGTTCATCTCCAAATTGTTGGTTCTCCAGTCTAATACCCTGAGAATATACCAATACTCTGTTTGAACTCAAACCTCTGATTACAGGTTTTCCTATTCCAATACCTGTAGAAATACTTTCTACTCCGGCAATATTGGTAATTCCGTCGGATAGGGTTATGGCCCCCATCTTTCTTAAAGTCTCAACCTTTGCCTGTTCTACTTTCATTACGTTTTCACGTTGTAATTTGTGGAATGGCGTAGATAAAATTACTTCTTCCATTTCTATGGCACTTGGTGAGAGAACAATATCCAAAGTAGTTGTGCCCATAGTAAGTGTAATGGTTGAAGAATATGTTTGGTATCCCATAAAGGAAGCAACAATTTTGAAGGTACCAAGCGGAAGATTATTCAAAACAAATTCTCCTTTGCTTCCGGTCACTGTTCCTTTTTCCAATTGAGGGATATAAACGGAAACCTGATCCAATGGGCTATTTGAATCTTCTGTTGAAATATTTCCTGTAAGAGAGCTCTGAGCACTGCTTACCAGACAAAAGAATATAAAAAATATTGAATATAAAGCTTTCATAACCTGTTTTTTATATTAAATAAATGTAGCAATAGGGTAAATGTAGCTATAGGGTAAATGTGGCAATGGGGTAAATGTAGCAATAGGGGTTATGCAACTAAAGGTGGGGCTCTTAAAGAAAAAGACCGAATATTTGATTGAATAGAGAAAATAAAGGCGCGGGAAAAAACATTACCCGGATAAAAAACAGCTATTGTGTCTTCAAAGAAAACGGGATTGTAAAATCGTGGAGAAATATTGAAATTATTAAAATCACAGTCCAGTTCTTTAGCATGAATATGAGACTCAAAAGCGTTCTCGCAGTCTACTACCAAATGATCTGAGATATGCATAAGTTTTAAGACAGAAGGAATTGCCAAAAAAGCTATAAGCATCAATGAAATAATGGAAAGCGATATATTTTGTTTTTCATGCGCCACACTACAAAGTAATTAAATAAAGCGATCAAAATAAGTTAAGGAAAGATTAATTTACTTAAAAAGAAAACCCAATCCCATTCTATTCAACATTTTCTTTTCAAAGTTCCAGAAAAATTTAAACTGTCCAAAAAGCCATCCGAACAGGACCAAAAGAATTTGGTAGAATGGGAAGATCAACAATATTCTCAAAGTCCAGTACGCCCAGGAACTCCACCATGTTTCCGAAAAATTGTCTCTTTCCACTCCTATCCATTCAAGAAATGGTTTTGCAATATATACTGCTGCAGAGCCCGTAATTGAGAATACAATAAGAATTATGATGAGCTGAAAACTGGATTCTATACCCCACCGTTTTTTAAGTTTATCCATAAAAAAGAAAATCGGGGCAAATATATTCAATTTATTCGTGGTACAAACGGTCCGAGGCGTTGATTGTATTTGCGTTGAAAATAAATAAAATAATTATAAAGTTCATAGTTCACATCATACCCATAATCAATATTGGGATAATAATTGATCCGCAACTCATATAAATTAGGATCATAATTAAAAGGATCTAAAACGCGCTGATTCCAGTTTATAACATAAATTTGATTTCTGTTTTCCATATATTCTTGAGTATAATATCCCCTTGGCTTTGCAATACTATGGAGCCACGTATTAAAACCGATTTCCATAATTATTATTTCAAATTCCAGGCTATCGTTCTCAATGGTAACGGCCTCACTCTTATTTTGATTAAATACTTCCTTTTCTTCTTTTGAAATATCGACAACTGCCTTAGAACCTGAACATTGCATAATAAATATTGTCAAAAGTAACACTGAAAAAATTCTAATTATAACTTTAAGTTTCATATAAATTTATTTGAAATAATAAAATACAAAAAAAACCAATTGTAAAAACAAATGGTTTTGTTAATTAAATAAGATAAAACTTAAAATTTACTTTCCGAAAAGGCCACCTAGTAAGCCTCCAATACCACCTTTCTTTTTGGAACCACCCATAACCATACCGGCTACATCGTCTAGAATACTTCCATCTCCATCTGCATCCAACAGTGTGGTAAGAAGACTTTGGTTTTGCTCGGGTTGTCCACCCAGCATACTTCCTAGCAGATTATTCATTCCACTCGCATCGCTAACCTTATTTTTAGTTGTTTGTTTTGCTAAAACACCCATAACAAGAGGAGCTGCAATTTTTAAAATATTAGCAACAGATCCTGTATCTACCCCGGATCGCTGGCTTAAAGCGTTCTCAACAGTTGCCTGTTTGCCACCAAAAACATGACCTAATATACCTGCTCCATCGTCCATAACTGATTGATCTACACCCCCTCCAAAAAGGCCTCCGAGATCATCAAGAATACTTCCATCATGTTTAGATGATAAAGCATTCATCAATCCCTGTGCGCCATCGGGAGTGGATACATTTTTTTTCATTGCCCCTAATAGTAAAGGCATAGCCATACTCAACACATCGGCTGTTTTGTTTTCAGCTTGCCCGGTTTGTCCGGCAACGCCGCTTATTACCTGTTTCCCAATGGGACTGTTTAATAAATCTAATAATCCTTCCATTAACTTAAGTGTTTTGTTATATATCATGGTAATGTACAAAATCTATTTGTTCAAAAAAAAGTCATTATAAAAATCAGTATCTAACACTATAATGGTTAATGCTATAATTTAGAAAGAATGGACTGATCATGTTCTTTGATAACTGATGTTATTAATTGAGGGTTTTTTATGAGCTTTTTAGTATGGTCCAAACACGAATTTTTGTAATAATTAACTTTAAGGATTCTCTTCAAAGACAAGGTTATTCATCGGTTTTTTGCGCGTACCTTAAAATAAATTACTCTGTTTTTAGTTATCTTTGCATATGAATTATTCAGAACTTCCAGCTCAACCTCATCCGCTGGTTTCATATTTACGTGTAGGAAGACTATTGCATTGGTCTTTGATACTTTTTTTATTGGAATCATGGTTCTATTGGGTTCAATTTGAAGCTTCTTTGGAACAATTTTCCCTCTTTTGGGTACCTTTTTGGTTTGGTTGTTTTCTTTTTTCTTTTGTACATATTTTTCTGGTTATTATGGACGGCTGGTCAAGGTTTCAAAATTACAAAAGGGCTAAAGACCTTTTTTTTATTCATGGATTTAATTCCAGGATTGCCGACATGTACCTTGGTTCAAAATGTCAGCGAAATGCGGCAATAGTTGCTGCAAAAGAATTAGGTCATGAAGATGAAATAATAAATTATTTTCGCTTCAAGGGAATAAAATGGTTTCATTATATACCCTATTTTATTATTAATGACCCGTTATTTTTATTTCGAAATTACTTTTGGGAAAGAACATTTCTTGAAAAAGCTTATGTCTCCAGATTTGACTACAGGAGACTACATATGGAAAGGGCGATATGATACTTGAAGCCAGGAATATTTCCAAATCCTATGGTTCACTTGAAGTACTGAAAAATGTGACAATAGAATGTCATAAGGGTAAAATCTACGGGCTAATCGGGGCCAACGGTGCAGGCAAGACTACTTTATTTAGGATCCTTTTAGGTCTCATTAAACAAGACTGCGGGAGTATAGAAATAGATTCACAAGGAATTAAGCCCATTGGCGGTATTGTTGAGAAACCTGCTTTATACGGATATCTGTCTGCTTTCGGAAATCTAAAAGTTTTTGCCCAGATTCAGGGTTTGAAGCTTACCAAAGAACTTTACAGTCAATCTATGCAACAGGTTGGTCTTTCGACAAAAAGAACAGATGTAGTAAAAAATTATTCCCTTGGAATGAAACAACGGCTGGGTCTGGCTATAGCCTTGTTGAATAATCCCGAATGCATTGTATTAGATGAACCTTTTTCAGGTTTAGATCCCATGGGGATTATAGCACTTCATGAATTGATTAAAAAGCTTAGCAGCCAGAAACAAATTACCATAATTATCTCATCTCATATTGTAAAGGAATTAACAGATTTATGCGACACTCTTTATGTTCTTAACGAGGGAGAAATAATAAAAAAAGGGCCCTCAGCAGAATTACTTAATGCAAGTGTTACCACCTACAAAATTGTGGGAAATAATTTGGAAATGTCTGAAGTTTTGCAAAGTATCAATGCTATATTTTCAAATAAATCGGCTTTTGTATCTCCTAAAACAATGAGCATTACTGAGATTCTACAAAAATTAATTGAAGAGGGGCAGGAAGTAACAGCCTGCATTCCGCAAACAGATTTAAAAGCCTTATTTGGCGGAGGAAAAATATGATATCCTTAATACGCTCAGAAATATATAAAATCCGCAAGCAGAGTAAAACGCTTTATGCATTGGCTGCCATACTTATTATAGAAGGATTTGTAATTGTGAGTGCCTATTATCAGGGTACAGGAATAATAGACCTATTATTAGCTAACCTGAAGGATTCTTTTGAGTTCAAAGGCAATCTTCTAAATGGGAACTTAATTATTTATCTGATCCTGAATTCGTTGTGGTTTCATATCCCTTTAATACTAATGATAATTATTTCAGGATTTCTTACCTCTGAATATAAGGACAGGACCCTTGAAACAGTTTTGCTTCAGCCGGTGAGTAAACTGAATTTTATCTTAAGTAAATATATTGTTTCAATAGTATTTACGCTATTAATTGTGCTCCTTTTGGCGGTTAGCACTTTTTTTGTCTCTTACTGGATTTTTGGCAGAGGGGATTTAGTTGTGTATTTGGATGGATTGAATTTTTTTGAATCGGATGAAGCTTTTTACAGGCTTATCTACGCCTTTATTTCCGGTGCCAATTCTATGATTTTCTTTTCGGTAGTAAGTTTAACACTGGCGGTTATATTAAAAGATGCCACAAAGACCTGGATCGTTTCGGCTATTTTTTTAATATGCAGCAATCTACTGTTAAAGATCGACTTTCAAAATGAATTCCTTAATGAACTGTTTTTTTCCAAATTGACAGATAGCTGGCAATATTTTTTCTATTATAAAATACCGTATTCTACGATATACTTTAAAAATTTCATGTTATTTGGTTATACCTTAATTACTATGATAATTGGGATAATTATTTTTAAAAGAAGGGACATTCAGCTATGAAAAGATTAAGTTTTATATGCATATTTTTTATAAGTCTGAACCTTATTAACGGGCAGGAGATTGATAACGATCTCCTTCAAATAAAAAAGCGCATGGATTCTATAAAGTCTTTTAATGCCAATATAGAATTGGATGTGGACATCAGTTTTATTAACATGCCAACTAAATATGGTAAAGTCCGGTATAAACGGGGAGAATCTACTAAAGTTACGTCAGATGACTTTATTATGCTTCCTAAAAGAGGCTTGGATCTCACCTTAAATGAAATCTTTAGACATCCATTTATTACCGTAAACAGGGGAGAAGAGCATCATAAAGGTGTCTTATGCAAGGTTGTTAATATAATTCCCACCTCATCAAAAGCTCACTTTGCCATAGCGACTCTTTTTATGGATGTCGGGGCAAAAAGAATTATGAAATCAGAGATAAGCTCTAAAACAGAAGGAGTTTTCACTACCTATTTAGGCTATCAAAACTATATAGATGCTCTTCCGGTAGCTATAGAGGTACAATTTATGGTTAATAGCGTAAAAATACCTTTACGTTTCCTGGGAAAGGAAACTGAAGTTGATCGGGACGTCATTAAGCAGGAAGGATCTAAAACGGGCAAAATATTTTTAACACTATCAGAGATTCAAATTGTGAAATAGGCTTTTGAAAAAATACAATGATTAGCTTTAGGAACATAACTGAAAACCTCATGCTCCAAGAGGATCAAATCTCTTTTAATATTTAAGACCAAGATTTTATTAGTAGCTGTCGCTTATTTTAAAAGTGAAATAATTTGATTAGCCAATTCCAGGCCAATACGGTCCTGGGCTTCAGCCGTGGCCGCTCCAATATGGGGAGTTAGTGAAATCTTTGAATGCATCAGAATCTTTATTTCAGGAGTAGGTTCAGATTCAAACGTATCGAGGCCAGCAAAAGCAATCTTTCCACTCTCTAAAGCTTCAATAAGGGCAACCTCATCAACTACACCACCTCTGGCTGCATTCACTATACCAACCCCGTCTTTCATTATATCAAATTCCTCTTTGCCAATTACATATTCCTTTTGAGCCGGCACATGCACTGTAATAAAATTGGAATCTCTCAGCACCTCTTCCTTGGGTCTATTATTAAAATCGAAATTAAACGACCGCCCATCAAAAAAAGGGACTTTTATAGTTGCCGAATCCAGGAATGGGTCATGAAATATAACATTCATACCTATACCAATTGCAATTTTTGCAGTAGCCTGCCCAATCCTGCCAAATCCTATTACGCCCAGGGTTTTACCACGTAGCTCAACGCCTTTAGCGTAGGATTTTTTTAATTTCTTAAAATTGCTGTCTCCTTCAAGAGGCATATTTCTATTGGCATCATATAGAAACCGAACCCCGCCAAACAAATGAGCAAAAACCAATTCGGCTACAGATTCAGATGAAGCGGCCGGCGTATTAATGACATGTAAGCCTTTTTCCTTGGCATAAGCTACGTCAATATTATCCATTCCCACACCACCTCTGCCTATAAGCTTTAAAGAAGGGCAATTATCAATAATATCCTTACGAACTTGAGTAGCACTTCTAACCAGGATCCCAATAATTTCATTTTCATTGATATAATCTGCGAGTTGTTCCTGGGCAACCATGGTTGTGATTACTTCAAATCCGGCTTCTTCTAATGCCGAAATTCCATTTTGTGATATGCCGTCGTTAGCAAGTATTTTCATCCTTTGAAGTTCTAAGTTTAATTTTAAATTTATTTGGTTCTATAATGCACTAATTAACCATTTCTTTCCAGGTCACTCATTACATCAACTAAAACACCCACACTTTCCAAAGGAAGGGCATTGTACATGGATGCACGATAGCCGCCTACGGATCTATGACCGTTTAATCCATTTATTCCTGCTTCTTTCCACATTTCGTCAAAGGTATCTTTAAGTGATTCATCAGTTAATGTAAATGTGGCATTCATATTTGAGCGATCTTCTTTTTTCGCAAATCCATTAAACAAAGGGTTAAGATCAATCTCGGAGTAAATGAGACTGGCTTTTTTATCATTGATTTCTTCCATGGCAGCTATTCCTCCTAAATCTTTCAACCATTGAAGTGTAAGCATGGATACATACACTGCAAAAACTGACGGGGTATTATACATACTATCCTTACTTAAATGAACCTGGTAATCCAACATGGAAGGAATTTGTCTGGATACTTGTCCAAGTATATCATCCTTAATAATAACCAGTGTTGCGCCCGCAGGGCCCATATTTTTTTGTGCTCCGGCATAGATAAGATCAAATTTGGAAAAATCCATTTGTCTTGAGAAAATATCGGAACTCATATCGCAAATTAATGGAACTTTAGTATGAGGAAATTCCTTTATCTGTGTCCCGAAAATGGTATTATTAGAAGTCAGGTGCAGGTAATCGAGGTCATTCGGAACGACATAACCTCTCGGGATATAATTGAAATTCTTGTCTTTAGAAGAAGCAACCTCTATAACATTACCAAATAGCTTTGCCTCCTTGATTGCTTTAGAACTCCATGTGCCTGTATTGATATAACCAGCCTTGTTTTCCAAAAAGTTATAAGCAACCATAAGAAACTCCAGACTTGCACCTCCCTGGAGATATAAAGCCTTATATCCTTTTCCTTCAAGCCCTAAAAGTTCGAGAGCGAGAGACCTTGCTTTTTCCATAACAGCAACAAATTCTTTGCTTCGATGTGAAATTTCAATAAGAGAAAGACCAATACCATCTAATTCAACCACTGCTTCTGACGCCTTTTGCATCACTTCTTTTGGCAATATACATGGGCCTGCACTAAAATTATGTTTTTTCATCTTTAACTTATTTTTTTGAAGATCTAAAGGTCCTAAATAATAACGAAAAACTAATCAGTAATATAGATTATTTCTATTATGTTTTTAACAGGAATTCAACAGTATCTATTCCATCGGCATAATCCCATAAGTCTGGTTTTTGGGTTTTGCCAAACGGCAGTGAATTTTCAATTATATCACTTCCAACAATACATTGAATCTGGTCAGAATCCCTAAGAAGTATTTTTCTCAATTCTACAGTAGTGTTATATCTTTCGTAAAAAGCCGTGCCTATAGGTGAGGCGTACGCTGCATCTTCTTTTAGTAAGAAAAAACCATTGTCTAGAAATTTGAATTCACTCATCAAATAAACAGCCTTATTATAATCATAATTATTGGCATACTTATTTTGGTCAATTAGGCTTTGATAAGTATTTATACTTTTAAAAAAAGCATCAAAATTATAGTCCACAGGGACGAATAATTTGGAAACATTTCGGCACCCTAATCCGTAATAACGGAATATATCTTCGCCCAGCTCTTTAAGTTGTTCTTTAGTTTCCTCTCCTGTAAGTATGGCAATGGAGTTTCTGTTTTTTCGTATGATATTGGGTTTATTGCCAAAGTAATGTTCAAAATAGCGAGCCGTATTATTACTTCCTGTTGCGATAACAACGTCAAATTTGTTTAGCTTTCCTTCACTAAACTCTATTTCAGAAACCAGCCCAGGTTCAATATGTTTTAAGTAATTCGCAATAAAGGGTAAGAGTATATTATCATTAGAGGAGCATTTTACTAAAACCTGGTTCCCACTTATAAGCGTAGCAACAAAATCGTGAAAGCCCACCAGTGGGATATTTCCGGCCATTATTATAGCAACAATTTTATGAGTATTATTCTCGAGAGGATAAGGAAATAACCATTCATTGAGGTTTTTTTCTTTAAGCTGTTCCGCCCATGCACTTATGGCGAACATCAGCTGTTGTCTTGTAAACCAACCATTTTTGTGGCCTGCTAAAGTAATAGCACTCTCAAAATTTG
Organism: uncultured Eudoraea sp.; assembly: GCA_964536335.1. Lineage (GTDB taxonomy): Bacteria > Bacteroidota > Bacteroidia > Flavobacteriales > Flavobacteriaceae > Eudoraea. The sequence continues at coordinate 176,765 of CAZHWD010000002.1, forward strand.
AATACCATTCATCGCTATCATCTACAGAACTTAAATTATCCGATGAAGTTTTAGTGAAATTTATAAAAAACTCTCCAAGCTTAACAAAAGCTTTAAATCGCTGCTCCAGTGTGGCCATTATATTTGTGCAATAGTGTTTA
>CAZHWD010000003.1:0-6648 GCA_964536335.1 uncultured Eudoraea sp.
CGGATGGCATGTTGGTGGCAGACAATGGTACGAATACAATAGATGGGACATGGTCTGTTACTGATGATAGCAGTAATGATGACAGCAATGATGATAGTAGCAATGATGATATAGATTTTAACATTTTTTTTGCTTCACCTCCAAATTTTAATGAGTTGTCTGAAGATTGGGATATAGTTTCCCGAACAACTTCCAGGATTGAACTTATCCACGTTAGTGGAGGTAATGGAGGTACAGACAATTTAACTTTTGAGAAGAATTAAACCTGTTTATTGGCAAAACCAGTATAGGGGATTGCCCCCTCCCTTGTAGGTTTATTAGTCAAGACCTTTCCAATCATTGGAGTATAGTTCATGTTATGAAAAAGAAAGGTTTTGACAAACTGCCCTGATATGTATCGGGGCAGTTTATTTTCTTTTCTAGAAGGTTAGAGTTCCTGATGATAGAGAAAGTACTTAATCATTGATACCCACTTTACAAATACACTCTAAAAATATGAACAGGAATGCCCTTGTAGGTAGTGGTTTTATCCAGGTGCATCCCGTTGTTCAGGGCAACTTTTTGAGATCCAATATTGTCTATATGTATGATTGAAATTATAGATTCAGCCAGTTTGTGTTCAAAGGCATAAGCCTTACACTTTTTGGCTGCCTCTGTGGCGTATCCTTTCTTCCAGTATGCAGGTAAGATAGAATAGCCTATTTCCAGTTCCTTAATCTCGTCCACAGTTTGTATCAATAGGCCGCACATACCCACAAGTTGGCCGTCATCTTTGTTTATAAGCGCATTTAGGCCACCTAAATTATTTTCATATCTGGTAAAGACTTTTGTGAACCAATTCCGGCAAGCCTCTTCTGGCTCAAAAATCTCACCCGCAAAATATTTTAAACTTAAGGGTTCCTGGTGAAATGGTAACCAGGCATCAAAATCTGTTTTCAGTACTTTACGGAAAATAAGCCGATTACTTTCCTCCCCTTCAAGAAGTAAGTTCATTTTCTAATTTTTACATTCTTATAAACGCGATGCGATCGCCAACTTCCAATGAATATTGTTTTCGCTGCCCGGCATTAAGTTCCAGTACATATTGAACCGGGACTTCGGACGACAGGCCTGTCTCATCCATAGGTTGCGCATTTTCCTTATAACTTGCAATCCTAAGTTCCTCATCTATAAAAATGAGGTCGAGAGGTATTTTGGTGTTTTTCATGTAAAATGAATGAAAAAGCACGTCCGGGAAGATAAACAGCATCCCCTGATCTATTTCCATAGACTCTCTGTACATAAGGCCTGTCTGGGTCTCATAATCAGATTCAGCGATTTCGATATTGTATTTTACAATAACAGAGTCTGACTGTTTCTTAAAGATGGTGAGTTCTCCCTCTTTTGTAAAAGTTATGGGCTCTGTTTTGATCACCTTTTTCTGATCATCCTTACAGCCACTTAGCGTTAAGAGGGTAACAATCAAACAAACGCCGTACAATTTTAGTGTTTTCATCTTACAATATACTAACTGGAAACTCACTTGGCAGTAATACTTTTTCCTCTGAACATAAAATAAAGCCCAACAAGAATAAAAGGAATACTTAACCATTGGCCGGTTGATAATAATCCTAAAGATTCTTCAAATCCACCCTGACTTTTCTTAACAAATTCTACAAAGAACCGAATGGTCCAAAGCAATACCAGGAATAAACCAAATAAAAACCCGGACTGATTTTTTTTGTCGGTTTTCCAGTAGAAGTAATAAAGGATCAGAAAAACGAATATATATGCGACACCTTCATACAATTGCGCAGGATGCCTAAAAGGAATAGCGCTGAAATAGTCGGCAAATTTAGGATTATTTTCCAGTGCAGCATAAGCCGCGTTAACAGTCTCTTCTTTGGTAATCTGCAATACAGATGCAGCCGGCATATCATCTGAATCGCGCACAAATTTAGTGGCAAAAACAAAGTTTTCATCTGTTATTTTGCCATTAATTTCAGAGTTAAAAAAATTACCCAGTCTTACGAAAAATGCCCCAATGGCCACAGTAATAACCACCCGGTCTAAAACCCAAAGCATTTTAAGGTCCTTGTATTTTCTACTTAAAAGATACATGCCAATAATAATACCAATTGCGGCACCATGGCTCGCAAGACCTGTAAAACCAGTGAATTCATAACCATTAATAATGCCGAATAAGGTACTTCCAACACGCTCTTTTATCGGAAGCAAAATCTCCACAAGATGGTTTTTGTAATAGGGCCAGTCATAAAAAAAGACATGTCCCAGGCGTGCGCCAAGCATTGTTGAAAGTACTGTGTAAATAAACAGGGAATCTAGTTGCTCAAGGGATTTTTTTTCATTTAAAAAAATCTTTTTCATAATATACCAACCCAGGGCAAAGGCTACTATCCAGGAAAGATTGTAGTATTTAATTTGCAATACACCAATTTTGAAAAGGGTATCATCTGGATTCCAAATAAAACCTAAAAAATACATAGTGAAGATTTTAAGCGGCTAAGATAAGAAAATTGAACAGAGGCCAAAGGCAAATTACAGCTTAACTTTTCTACACTTTTTAGCTTCTTTATGTCGATACCAGATTTAAATTATAGTTGGATTACAGCTGAGTTTAAAAGGTCAGGGCACGGGATCATAACCCTTTCCACCCCAGGGATTACAACTGAAAATACGTTTTATGGCCAACCAACCACCTTTAAAAAGGCCATGTTTTTTAAGAGCCTCAAGTGAATATTGAGAGCATGTAGGGGTATATCGGCAAGTTGCAGGGGTCAAAGGTGAAATAACCAACTGGTAAAACCTAACAAGAAGTACAAAGGGTGCAATTAGAATTTTTTTCACCTTAAAGAATATTATTTAAGACCAATTTTTAGTGCCATTAGTAATAAGAATTTCATAAAAGCCAATTCGCGAGTGTTTACCCAAGGGCTGCGGCAATAAATTAGGAGACGCTGAAAGTTGTGCCTTCCTTGCTGTCTTTTAACTGAATACCAAGGGCTGCCAACTGGTCTCTTATTTTATCAGATGTACCAAAATCTTTGTTGGCACGAGCTTCATTGCGCAACTGAATAAGTAATTCCACGACACCCGATAGCTTTTCTGAATCCTTACCGCTATCATTTTTATTTTCCAGGCCAAGAACATCAAATACAAAACTATTCATGGTCTCGATAAGAATTTTTTTATCATCCGAGGAAAGCTGTTCTTTTCCTTCTTTTATGAGGTTGATATGTTTAACTCCTTCAAAAAGGTTTGCAATTAGAATTGGAGTGTTAAAATCGTCATTCATTGCATCATAACACTTTTGCCTCCAATCCTTTACATTAAAATCCGAATTAGCAGCTGTATTTAAACTGTCCAGACCAGTAATGGCCTCCATAAGTCTTTGATACCCCTTTTCTGAGGCAAGCAGGGCTTCATTGCTTAAATCCAGAATACTGGTATAATGTGCCTGCATCATAAAAAATCGTACGACAGAAGGAGAAAATGCCTTGCTAAGTATGCTATTATTGCCGGTAAAGATCTCATTCGGGAGAATATTATTCCCGGTAGATTTTGCCATTTTTTTACCATTTAAAGTAAGCATATTGGCATGCAACCAATATTTTACAGGAGAATGACCATTGCCCGCTTCTGCCTGTGCAATTTCACATTCATGATGAGGAAATTTAAGATCCATTCCACCACCGTGAATGTCAAAATTCTCACCAAGATATTTGGTGCTCATTGCCGTACATTCAAGGTGCCATCCCGGAAAACCATCTCCCCATGGTGAAGGCCATCGCATAATATGTTGTGGTTCAGCCTTTTTCCACAAAGCAAAATCCTGAGGACTTTTCTTTTCGTCCTGAGCCGTGAGTTCCCGGGTATTGGAGATCATGTCTTCCAGTTTTCTGCCACTCAGTTTACCATATTCATAATCTTCATTAAACTTCTTAACATCAAAGTAGACAGAATCGTTAATTTCATAGGCATAACCTTTGTCAAGGATATCCTTGATGATCTCAATTTGCTCTATAATATGACCGGTTGCTGTTGGTTCAATACTGGGCGGTAAAAAGTTAAATTTTTGAAGGATATTGTGAAAATCTACCGTATAGCGCTGAACCACTTCCATCGGTTCTATTTGCTCTAACCGAGCCTTTTTGGCAATTTTATCTTCGCCATCATCTGCGTCGTCTTCCAAATGACCTGCATCTGTAATGTTCCTTACAAAACGCACCTTGTATCCCAAATGCCTGAGGTAGCGAAAAATCATATCAAACGACATAAAAGTCCGGCAGTTTCCCAGATGCACACTACTGTATACAGTGGGACCGCATACATACATTCCTACGTACCCTTCGTTAATTGGCTCAAATATTTCTTTGGTACTGGAAAGGGAATTGTAGACTTTTAGGTGTTGGGTTTTATACAATTGCATTGTTGCTCTATACAATTAGAAATTGGTCTCCAGGTTGATATAGTCCAAAAACTCGCGTCTTATGGCCTCTTCTTTAAATTTACCACCGTATTCTGCTGTTACGGTGCTGCTATCCACATCCCGTATCCCCCGTGAATTTACGCACAAATGCTTAGCATCTATAACGCAGGCAACATCTTTGGTACCTAATACTTCCTGTAGTTCTTTTACAATTTGAATATTTAGTCGTTCCTGTACCTGAGGCCTTTTGGCATAATAATCAACTATCCTGTTCATCTTGGAAAGTCCAACTACCGTTCCGTTTGAAATGTAAGCTATATGAGCCTTTCCAACAATTGGAAGAAGATGGTGCTCACAGGTGGAATAAACCGTAATATTTTTTTCCACCAACATTTCACCGTATTTGTACTTATTCTCGAAAGTAGAAGATTTGGGTTTTTTCTTTGGCTGTAACCCACCAAAGAGTTCCTTTACATACATTTTAGCTACCCTGTCTGGGGTACCACTTAAACTATCATCCTCCATATCGAGGCCCAGTGTAAGCATAATTTCCCTGACATTTTCGCGAATACGCTCAATTTTTTCTTCCTCGCTTAAAACAAATGCATCTTTTCTCATTGGGGTTTGTTCAGATGAGGAAACATGATCGTTTCCTAAGTCTTCAAAATGTTCTTCCAATGTTCTGTCTAATTTCATCTGGATACCTCTTTTTGGAAAGGCAAAGATATACATAAAATGGCACTTTATACTCTGTTTAGGGCGATACACAACATAAATTAGTGTTAAGTAGAAGTACAGAGTATTTTTATAAATTCCAAATCGTATACCTGTTTATGAAGGGTAAAAGCTTAATATTCTGGTTTTTAACAATTCTTGGGACCACTTCACTTATGGCCCAGGTAGCAGCTGATTGTAGCAATGCTGTACCTATATGTAATAATACTCCGGTTAACGGGGGTACACAGGGATATGGCATCGATGATTTCAATGGAGCCACAACAAGTGGTTGCCTGGAACAAACAATAACCGGTTCAATAGAATCTAATTCTGCATGGTATCGTTTTCGGACCGGCGCTTCGGGTCAGTTAGGATTCAATATAGGTTTTGATGTCTCTGAGGACTGGGATTTTGCCTTATACCGGGCAGCGGACTGTAGTAGTCTGGGAGATCCCGTCCGTTGTAACTTCTTTGATAACAGTGATGAGGAAACATTCATGGGAGTAGGGGAAGACCCTACCGGAAACACTAGTACTGTACTATATGAAGATTGGTTAAATGTATTGCCTGGTGAGGATTACTATCTGATGATAAATAATTTTAGTAATAATAATTCGGGTTTTTCAATTCAGTTTTCCGGTGATATTTTTATAACCAATCCATTTGATGCCCTGGATTGTTCCATAATAAATAATCTCCTGGGACCTCCCCTGGCCGCATGTGATAATGAGAATGTTATTCTGGATGGAACAACCTCCAATGCTTTGAGCTATACCTGGTATAGCGACACAGGATCAGGTTTTCAACCAATAGCCGGTGAAACCGGCCCAACTCTTCATGTAACCGTATCTGCCATGTACAGGGTGGAAGTGATTACTACAACTATGACAAATATAATAAGCGATGTTCAGGTGGCCTTCAATGCATCACCAATAACATATTCTGTCTCAGATGAAATAGTTTGTTCAGATTCTATGGATTTTGATTTTACCCAAAAGGATAGTCAAGCCCTTGGCACCCAAGATCCTACCGCTTTTATGATTACTTATCATAGCACACTAAATGATGCTATTCTTGGCATAAATTCACTAATATCGCCATATCTTCTAAGCCCGGGAACTGAAACCATTTTTGTTCGAAATAGCTCATTAGAAAATCCAAGATGTTATGACGCTTCAGAACAGTTTCAGTTAAGTGTTGTAGTAACACCTGTTATAAACTTTTCTACCGAGATTTTTATTTGTGAAGATTCAGCAGGTGTAATCATTGGTGAAACTACACCTAATTCCCAATACAACTATTCCTGGGATTCTGGTGAAACTACTTCAAGTATCACTGTTACACAGGCAGGGAGTTATTCCCTAACGGTTACAAATAATCAATTAAGCCTATCCTGTTCAATATCCAGTTTAATCACAGTTGTTGTTTCTGAAACTCCGGAAATAACGGATGTTATTATTGATGACTTGCAAACCAATAATACAGTTGAAGTTATCACAGAT
>CAZHWD010000004.1:0-4819 GCA_964536335.1 uncultured Eudoraea sp.
CCTATTAGAATAGGTATTTGGATAAGTACCGCCCAGCGGGTTAACAGGCCCACAATAATAAAAATTCCTCCAATAAAATGCGCCCCAATAACATAGTGCAAAATTAACCAGCTGGCAGGCCAATTTTGAAAAGGCTCCATGACCACATTCATCTGGGCAGGGTTAGACATAAAATCAACCACTTTTATTATAAGATAAACGCCAAGGATTATGCGCACCAAATCAATAAGATAATAGGAATGTGCATTGGCCCATTTGTTCAAAGCCTTAATAGTTCCCATAATTGAATATATTTTGGTTACGAATCAATCATAAGATACTCATATTTAGCGTAATAAAAAAATATTTTGTTTTTAGAATGAAGACGTTTGTTGATGTTTTAAGGGAATTTTTCCATTATTCCACTAAAGAAGAATAAAGTTTGTACCTGTCAAATATCTGCACTACATAGTCATAGGGTTCTGCACCTCTTACGTATCCATATTGAACCGCCTCGTGGTTGTAGTGCTGAGGATCACTAAGAGCCAAAATCATATTATCTACGTTATCATCCCAGGTGTATTTGTCAAGACCACGAAGTTCAGCCAGGTTTTGAGCATCTTTTACATGCTGATATCCGCAATTGTAGGAAGCCATGGCAAACTTTATCCGCTGCACCGAATCCTTTACCTCCTCAAAATAACCGGAAAGCTGTTCCAGATAGGCCGTTCCACCCCGTAAACTCTCTTCGGGATTCCCCCTATCCTTAATCCTAAGCTCCTGTGCCGTTGACGGCATTATTTGCATTAAACCTTTTGCGCCTGCCCAGGAACTGTCGCTTGGCTCAAATTGCGACTCCTGGTATACTAATGAGGCCAACAGACGCCAATCCCATCCTAGTTCCTGTGCATGTTTTTTAATCAGCCTGTCGTAAGTACTAATCTGATTTTTATTTAAACTGTAAAATTCACTTTTAGCCCGCCTCTTAAAGCTTCTTTTATTTTCAAAATATTTATTGTAGATAACATAATAATCAGAGCCTTTTTTTTCTTCTTCAATCCAGTCATTAATTTTCTCTAATAATTTCGGAGAATCTAAGCTCACGGCCCATGCTATGCGCTGTGAAAAACTTACCGGGACGCTCACATCTAAAATAGGGTAGTGTGAGGCATTGATCCTTGCCAGATTTCCGTCTGCCACGGTGTATTTTATTTTTTTATCTACCACTTGTTTAATGATTTCATCGGTAGAAATTGCGCCCTCTAAAGTATCTATAACTATATCGCCTCCAATTTCCTTTGATAAATTTAAAAGCCGTTTCAAATAGGAGGAATTTTTTCTGACACTTACGGTATCCCCTATAAGTTCTATGGGATCCTGTATCATGGCTTCCTTTATATTGTCAATGGTTAGTTTGCGCCAATTATCGGGTTTTCTTTGCACCAATACCTGTTTGGTAAGGTATAAGTAATCGATAAATGCCACCTCCTCTTTTCTTTCCTGGGTAACCGCCAGTCCGTGAGCTACAAGGTCTATATTTCCCTTTTTCAGCTCATCGAGCATATGGTCCAGGTTTCTGGAAACCTTTAAATCCAGTTCCAGGTTTAATTTTTTGGCTAGCCGTTTTAATAATTCGTACTCATAGCCCATGGTTTGACCGCGATACAAAAAGTAGCTGGTGGCACTGTAAGCAATAAGGACCCGGAGTTTACCGTCTGCTACAATTTCGTTCAGATCCCTGATTACCGCAGGTCCTTTTAAGTCCGTTTTTTTCATCTGGCAGCCGCTCATCCAGAAGGCACAAATAACAAGAATTCCTAAACGTTTGGTCATTATTGTTTATCAATGAATAGTCTAAATATATAAAAGAAATTGATCATCAATTGGTTTGTTGTTTTTCTCAAAGGCCAAAACCATGATTTCCTTTCCATTCGTGTACGACTTCCCCTTTGCTGTTAACAAGATAGGTAAAAGGCGAGTTAGGAACAGAAAACATAGGGTAACCCGGGCTAAAACCCTCAGAGGTTTTAGTTAATCCCGTGGGAATGTTCTATCCAAACATATTGTGGGTTATTTTGATTGCTGCTTTGTTAACCGGCTTGTGATTACCACAATTAAAAAGAAGCCCCATCAGGATAATGGCGCTCAGGTAAAGTATGTTTTTATTTATTTGGTTGGTTAATTAGAAGATTAACTTAATGATAAATGGGTTGAATTCTAAGCGATTTATTCATTGGATATTCTACTCGCCTGCAATTCCATCCCCGTCAATATCCTGGCTCAAATGTTTTTCCAGTGCTACCAGAGTTTTTCTAAGGAGTACCCTTGTGTTCTCCAATTCAGTTTCTAAAATAGCCACCCGGTCTTCAACACTATCGGCCTGTGCCTGTTGTTTATCGAGTTCTTCTTGTTGCAGTAAATCCCAAAATATCCCCATAATAATTGTTTTAATGAATTTATTTTTAAGAATCCTCTTTATTGGAATCCCTTTTTTTGTCTTTTTTCATTTTTTGATAGCCCATAAGTAACCGCACCCCCAGTCTTGCGAAAAGGATTATTGCAATTACCATCACCACATCAATTCCATTCATAGCCTGGGTTTAAAATATTCTAGCCCTATTAGGTTTAAGAACTTCCTTAACTTCCTTAAAGGGTATTAAATCATTCTTTCTTGTCCTCTTCAGGTGGCGGTGGAGGCATAACAAATGGTTCAGGTTGCGGATCCAGAGGTTTTAGCTCTTTTCCCTGTAAAGCAGCATGATCTGCTGGCACAAAAGTGGCCCTGAATGTACTATATGTCATAGGCATCATATCTGTTGGATCACCATTTGGTTTGTGAATATTGCCGCGATAGGGAACTAAATATTCCCATACCACTTCCCTGTCAGGAGTAACTTCAAACAAGCGGCCTTTGGGCCCTTCATTAATGAATGTATTACCATTTTCCATACGATGTGCCCCTGAAATAAAACTTCCATAAAATGAAATGGTATCCTTGGCTACATAAGTCCATACCGGTTCCTCGGGCGCAAAACGGTTATTTGCCATCATTTCATAATTTCCATCTTCCATTAAGACGGGATTAATTTCATATATAGCTGAATAATTCAGACTATCTGGCCCCATGGGAATATCATTATTATAGAGGGTAAGATTTCCTTCCCCCGGCTTACCTTTTTCAATCCAGCGAATATCATGCTGGTAGTAGAGTTTGCGGTCAGTAGAATCACCCTGGTGGTAATTTTCGGGATTCCCCCAACGATATAATAAATCACCACCCTTTCCACTGTTACCTCCCTGATGACCAGAGGCTTCTTCAGTAGTTAGACTGTGGTCTATTATAAATACTTCATTGAATTCAGGTGAGCTAAAGGCAATCTGATCTAATTCCGCATTATAATTAATTGCATTAAAGTGAAAGAGATCTGAGCGGGGGTTATCAATAGTAAGGTTTCTTCCACCTTTTCCCATGGCTTTTAAAATGTCCAGGCTGTCCTGGGTAATTGGTGGAGGGATTGAATCTCCCACGTTAAAATTGAATAATTCCGGATGCTCTTCCGGATTACCATAATTTGCTTTTGTTTCATCATGATCCTGAATCAGATGATCTTCTACGCGCCACTCCCATACAATTTTTCCTCCGCTTGCACCTTGGAGTTCTATTTCTATAATTTTTTCCATCCATGGCCCGGATCTTGGAATAAGTTCAGGTTTTCTTCCAAGAGCAAGCGCATACTCATAAGAAGAGGTCTCATATGCTATGGCCAGGATATTACCATTGGGCATTACGGCAAAATCATGATGAACGATTTGCGTAGTATCTGCATATTCATAATCCCACAACATTTTTCCTTCCCAGGATATTTTTTGGATCCGGCCATAGGGCCCTCCAAAACCAAAGACTGGATAATCGGGATCATTCACGCCCAGCATAATTGAACCATCATCCATAAGATAGGCGTTAAACCCGGCATAATTTCCTTTCCATTCATGTACTACTTCCCCTTTTCTGTTAACAAGGTACGTATAGGGAGAATTAGCTGCAGAGAACATTACATAACCCGGACTAAGGCCTTCGGAGGTTTTAGTTAATCCGCGGGGAATATGGTGTCCGAAGTTGTTGCGGTCCTTTTTTTCGGCTGTCTCATTATCGGGTTTATTATCGCTACAATTTGAAAGAATCAGAATAAAGACAATTACACTGAAATAACTAAGAAATTTTTTCATTGGTATTTGGTTGATTTAGTTTCTTAAACATTAAAAATAGGACTTAATTTACAATTTTCGAGATGAATCACGGTAAAGGTCTTACCATGATATCCTTATAAAAAACTATACTTCCCGGATCATGTCCTTGTAGAGCAAAAGTGCCTGAACTTATTACTCTGTGCACACCGTCTCCCTCCCGTAAAGGATTCTCAGGTTCCGTGTAATCAACAACTACAAGCTCATTTATTTTAATGATAATCCGTTTACCTTCAACCTTTACATATTCTGTATACCATTCATTATCTGCCGCGTAATTTTCTTTAATATCTACTATACCGTACAAGCTCCCGGTGCGTTTCCAGTCTCCCTGTGAATTATTCACCTGCACTTCATAACCATACAGGGGCCACCCATCTTCCTGATATTTGGTATGGAAATAAATACCGGAATTGGCCCCGGGTTTGGTCATAACCCTTGCTTTAAATTCGAAATTCTTAAAATTATGGTTTTCCAAATCACCTGCATAAAACAAATGGGCTCTGTCACCGGCAACTTTTATAGTACCATTCTCTACGGAAAAAGTAGAAGCGTTTACACCTGCTTTCCAACCCTCAAGATCTTTGCCATTAAA
>CAZHWD010000005.1:0-13569 GCA_964536335.1 uncultured Eudoraea sp.
TGCTTTTTACTACCCGCTGGGTATGTTTCAGATTATGGTAAAGATATTCTGGATCTAATTCTGTTGATAATAAATCAACAGCAAAGGCTTCAGTTTTTGCTAGAATTTCAGACATATGTCAAATTTATAAAACAAAAATTACAAATTATACGGTTTCATCTAAAGTTATATAACTACAACCAAGTATATTTCAATCTGTGTTAAAATCAATAAGGACAATAATTCTCTGACAATTTGCTTAATCTTGGCCTGTTTTAACAACTTGTCCCATTATATTTAATTCTATTGGATTACCTATCTTTAATATTGTTATTTTTTATATATAGCAATTTTTAAAGTCAGGAAGTACAAGATAGTTGAGTTTTTACTTTGTATTTTGGCTGATATTTTGTGTTTGTATGAATACAACCAAATTTAAATATAATACTCTAAATATGAATCGAATAAATAGAACATTAAATTTAGTAGTCTGCTTTTTGGTTTTGCATTCCTGCGCTACCTACAATGAGCAGTACAATGAAGAGGATATGATGAAGCAACAATCGGAAAGTGAAGTACAGCACTCTTTCTATTTAATAGGAGATGCCGGGAATTCCCCATTAGGATCAAAATCTGAGGCACTCCAGTCTTTTGAAAAAGTACTACAGGGGGCCTCAGAAAATAGTACGGCCTTATTTTTAGGAGACAATATTTATCCAAAAGGCTTGCCGGAGAAAGGAGCGAAAGGCAGAGAATACGCTGAGCATCAGTTGAATGTTCAAACTGAAGTTGTAAAGGATTTCACCGGGAGGACAATTTTTATTCCGGGAAACCATGATTGGTATAATGAAGGGCCAAAAGGTCTTGAAAGACAGGAAAAATATATTGAGGACAAGCTTGGGAAAAACACCTTTCTACCCGAGGATGGCTGCCCAATACGCAAAGTTGAAATCAATGATGAGGTGGAGTTAATTATCGTGGATACTCAATGGTACCTCACCAAATGGGATAAGTTTCCTACATTAAATGATAATTGTGAAATTAGAACTCGCAGCCGTTTTTTTCTTGAATATGAAAGTCTTATCAAAAAAGCCAGAGGTAAGACCACTGTGATTGCTTTACATCACCCGTTGTTTGCTAATGGCCCTCATGGCGGACAGTTTTCAGTAGGACAGCATATGACCCCAATTCCAATTTTAGGGACTTTAAAAAATGTTATCCGACGTGCAGGAGGTGTCTCTCCTGCAGATTTACAATACAAAAGATATGATGAGTTTAGAGATCGTATAATTACTTTGTCTCAGGATAATGATAAAATAATTTTTGTTTCAGGACATGAACACAGCCTGCAATATATAGTTGAATCCAATTTGCCTCAAATAATTAGCGGGGCGGGCTCTAAAACTACACCTACCCGGAATGTGGGCGGAGGCCAATTTTCTTATGGATCTCCGGGTTATGCCAGATTGGATGTTTTTAAGGATGGTTCTTCACATGTAAGTTTCTTCTCAACAAAAGATGATAAAATAGTATTTGAAACTGAGGTACTACAAGAGGATCTTCCAATCACACCCAATTATCAGGATAACTTTCCAAGTGAAAAAACGACGTCAATTTATACCAAGGAAGAAACCGATAAGGGCAAGACTTTTAAATGGCTATGGGGAGAACGTTATCGTAAATTATATAGCACAGAACTTACTGTGCCTACGGTAAATCTGGACACTCTGTTTGGAGGCTTAAGTCCCTTACGAAAAGGCGGAGGGCACCAGTCCAGTTCTTTGCGTTTCACAAACAATGAAGGGCAGGAGTATGTTATGCGGGCAATGAAGAAAGATGCTTTGCTTTATATACAATCTGTTGGCTTTAAGGACCAATATGTTAAGCATGAGTTTGAGGATACAAAAACCGAAGAACTTGTATTGGACGTATTTACCGGGGATCATCCCTATACGCAATTTATTATCGGAGACTTAGCCGATGCCGTTGGAATATATCATACTAATCCTAAGTTATATTATGTGCCGAAGCAGAATGCTATAGGCCGTTTTAATGATGAATTTGGGGATGCACTGTATGCAATTGAGGAACGAACGGATGAGGGGCATGGAGATAAAGCCAGTTTTGGTTATGCAAATGAAATGATTAGTACTCTGGACATGTTGGAAAAGTTAAAAAAGAATGAAGATCACAAAATAGATGAAACTACTTATGTTCGTGCCCGGCTATTTGATATGTTAATAGGAGATTGGGATCGACATCAGGATCAATGGCGTTGGGCAGTTTTTAAAGAAGATGGTGTAACTACCTATAAACCAGTTCCAAGAGATAGGGATCAGGCATTTTCCATCATGAATGATGGTTTTATGCTTGGACTTGCTACTTGGCTTGCAGCCCCTGCACGTGTCTTAAATTCTTACGAAGAAGATATCAAAGATGTACAATGGAGCAATTTAAATCCTTATGTTCTGGATGTTGCCGTGATACAAGAATCAGACAAAGCAGTTTGGGATGAACAAGCGGCTTATATAGCTTCTCATATTACTGATGAGGTCATAGATGCCGCATTTGAACAGTTGCCTGATGAAGTGAAGGATGAGAATATGGTGGATATTAAGCGTAAGTTAAAAGGCAGGAGGGCTAATTTGCGAAAAATTTCCGATGCATATTTTAAAGTTGTTAATAAATATGCCGTAGTGAGAGGTACGGATAAGGATGATTGGTTTGAAATTGAAAGAATGCCCTATGGCCAAACCAAGGTTACAGGTTATAGAATAAAGAAGGGTGAAAAAGGTCCGGTGTTTCATGAAAAAATTTATGAAGCCGAAAGTACCAAAGAAATTTGGGTGTATGGCCTGGACGATGATGACTATTTTCACGTTGCCGGTCAAGGAGATCATCCTATAAAACTACGTATGGTTGGAGGTTCTAATAATGATAGTTATGAGGTGGTAAATGGGAAAAAGGCTCATATCTATGATTTTAAAAGTAAACCCAATACACTGATAACCAAAAAGGGCAAGCAGCATATCAGAGATGATTATGAGGATAATAATTATGACTATAGGAAACCGAAATATAATGTTAACGCAATACTCCCAATATTAGGAATTAATCCGGATGATGGTTTTAAGATAGGGGTAATCGCAGCGCATACATCTTATGGATTTGAGCGAAACCCGTTTACATCCACCAATGAGATAGCAGCTGCCTTATATACATCTACGGGTGGATTTGATATAAGATATCACGGAGAATTCGCTCATGTGGCAGGTAAATGGAATCTGGCGATTAATGGTGTACTAACCAGCCCGAATTACAGCATAAACTTTTTTGGTTATGGTAATTCTACACCGAATCCAAATGTTGAAGACGAAGAAAATTTTAATAAGAATTACAATCGTGTCAAACTAGGCACAATAGGTGGTTTTGCCGGATTGGTATTGCAGGGCGAAAATAATGGTAGATTTCGTATAGGGGTGAATTATAGATCCTATGAACTGGAAGAGACTCAGGGGAGATATATAAATTTATTTTCCGATTTTATCCCTCAGGAAGAGAAAAATAATTTTTTGGGAGCCGAAGCGGTTTACAGTTATAAAAATAGTGATAACCCTGCATTTCCAACCCTGGGGATGGAAGTGGAATTAAAAACCGGAATTACGTCCAATCTTGACAATTCAGATACATTTGGATATTTGATTCCGACTCTCGGTTTTGCGTATAAAATATCACCAAATGGTCAATTGGTTTTTGCCACTAAGTCTAAGGCCCATATAAATTTTGGTGATGATTTTGAGTTTTACCAGGCCGCTAGCATTGGTGGTAACGATGGATTACGTGGCTATAGAAACGAGCGCTTTACAGGAAAATCTTCCTTTTATCAGACTTCGGATCTGCGCTTTAATTTTAAAAGATATAAAACAGGACTAATACCGGTTGAAGTAGGTATTTTTGGCGGATTTGATATAGGCAGAATCTGGGTAGATGACAGTCTGGTTATTGATCCTTCATTTAATAGAAATATATGGAATACCTCCTATGGAGGTGGAATTTTTGTTAACGGTACAGATTTGATCACTGCTAATCTCGGGCTATTTGGTTCGGATGACGGCATGCGATTTTATTTTGGATTTATATTGGGATTATAGTTAGATTCTGATTCTAATATATTTGATGCTACATGGAATTAGTTGGTATTTTTTTATTAGCTTGTGTCGCTTAAAAAATTAACTAATAAATACTCCAATTGTTATGAAAAAAAACCTTACCATACTGGTATTTCTTGCTTTTTCCTTTGTGTTTCAAAACTGCGGCAGCGTAAAAGTTCGGGATTCCTGGACGGGGGAAGAAGAAACTGTTGCTAAGTTCAAGAAGAAGAATATTCTGGTATTAGCCAGAACAGCAGACAATACAGCCAGAATAGCTTTTGAAGAAGCATTGGCCAATGAATTGAGGGCAGAAGGCTATGAGGCCACGGAGAGCTTTAAAAAATTCCCAAAAATTTACACTCAAAAAGAAATAACAGATGAACGGGTAGCTTTTATAGAAAGTATATTGGATAGCGAGGGGTATACCGGAATTGTTATTGTTGCTGTAAAGGATCAGGAGAGTACTACAACAACATCCAGTAGCGGGATATATGTTGGAGCCGGATATGGGGGCTATCCCGGCTATTATGGCGGTTTTTATAATTATTACAGGACCCCTTATGCCTATGGGCCTTACTATAATTCATTTGGGGGTTATATTCCAACTTCTACATCTACCAGTACTTCTACTACTTATGTTTTAGAGACAGTATTTTATAATCTTGATGAGCCCCAGGAAAACCAATTAGTGGCCGTAGTAACATCGGAATTAGATGACCCTAAGGAAGCATATAAAACTGCGGGAAAGTACGTAGAAACTATGGTCAAAAGCTTTAAGTAGTAGTCAGGCAATCCTTTAATCTGTTTACACCTAAAAAGTGTCCTATTTTTAGATAATATCGCTTAATGCTTATTTTTATTTAAACCGGAGATATTCATTTTTGTAGAATTACCAATGCTCATTTTTAATTTCGTAACTAAAACATTTTTGATTCTACATTATTTAATTATACGATTTAGACTTTTTAAATTTATCTGTATATTTAGACTAAACCAAGTTTAATATCTGACTTATGAATACAAAAGACAGCATTACTCCGGTACTTAGGATCTTATCTTTACTTTTAATATTGGTTTGGTGTCTTTTAATTATAAAGCCTTTTTTGATTATTATCATTTGGTCAATTATTTTAGCAGTTGCTATATTTCCTTTATATAAATGGTTTGTTGCAAAGTTAGGTGAGCGTCGTAAAAAGTTGGCAACTTTCACCTTTACATTAATTGCAGTGCTTTTATTAGCCATCCCGGCTTACTTTGTTCTTGCCAGTATTTTCGAGTCCATTTCAAATATTGTAGATCAGATAGAAAATGAAGGATTTCAAATACCACTACCAGATGTGAAAATTAAGTCCTGGCCTTTAATAGGAGAGAGGCTTTATGATGATTGGTATGCTCTCTCAAATAACATAAAGGAATTTGCTGTCGCTCATAAGGATGCACTTTTGGAATATGGTAAGGATTTCTTAAGTTCGGTAAAGGGGTTTTTAGGCACCATGATTACTTTTGTTATTTCATTTTTTGTTTCCCTGGTTTTAATGTTCTTTGCAGAAAATGCGTACAGGTTATGCCTGGGACTATTCATGAAGTTAATAGGGAAAGAAGGAGAAGAGGTGGTTTTAATTTCCCGTGATACTATTAGAAATGTTGTCAAAGGTGTCCTGTTAGTAGCCATTATCCAGGCAGCACTGGCTTTTATAGCGTTTAAAGCCATTGGGATACCTGCCGCAGGAATATTTGCTTTATTGGTCCTGATATCCTCTATGGTTCAACTCCCTGCCATTTTTGTTATGGTGCCACCGGTTCTGTTGGCATTTTCTATAGCAGAGCCAACCTATGCCATTATTTTTACGGTATACTGCAGCCTTGTAGGATTGGCAGACAATGTATTGAAGCCAATTTTCCTGGGGAAAGGGCTGAAAACACCAATGATAGTGATCCTGATCGGGACTATTGGAGGAGTGTTGTTACACGGTATTATTGGGCTATTTGTAGGTCCGGTGATATTGTCGGTCGTATACGAGTTGTATCAATACTGGATGCGACCGACCGAGTAAAACGCCCACACAAGGCTCATAGTTTTAATTCTAAGAATTTTGGATACATTTAACCTTCCTAATATTTAGGAAGATTAAAAATTTTGGGAAGGAAAGAAAGGCTTTAGATCTTTGTCATGTTTCTTTTCTCTATCCTTTAATATCAATGCAGCACGGCTCTGGATAAAGATACAGGATGACAAGCATTTAAAGACTTGCTTCCATACCGGTAGTTGAAGAGAAAGGCATGGATGGGGCCACGGATGCAACATCTACCTCTGAGGAACCGGAAAATGGCGAGGGAAAATAGGCTGATGATGGGGAAGGTGGATAAAGATTAAATTCCATAACCAACCGGTATATATAGAAGCAAGAGGATTGGCTGGAAGAATGTATGATAAAAAAATTATAAATAATTGTGGATACTGCGAGTAGCCCTATAACTAACAAATCTTGAAAATACTACGCACTTTTATTATCGTTATGATGATCTCAGGGTTTTTAATAAACTGCAAGCAGGCTGCGGATCCATCAGGAGCAACTGCTGCAACTAAAGTTAAAGAAGACCCTTTGCCTTCATGGAATGAGGGTGCCACCAAGAATGCGATCATGGCATTTGTAAAAAAGGTGACAGACCCGGGAAGTCCTGATTTTGTAGAGATCGAGGATCGTATTGCAACCTTTGACAATGATGGGAACCTCTGGTCCGAAAGGCCTTTATACTTTCAATTGGCCTTTGCGTTAGATCGGGTTAAGGCAATGGCAGATCAACACCCGGAGTGGAGTACCAAACAACCCTTTAAGGGGGTTTTGGAAGATGATATGGAGGAAGTTCTGAAAACAGGAATGCATGGGCTAATGGAACTTGTTATGGCAAGCCATGCGGGTATGACTGCCGAAGAATTTGATGCCATCGTTACCAATTGGCTGTCAACTGCTAAACATCCCAGGTTTAATCAGCCCTATAATAAAATGATCTATCAGCCTATGTTGGAACTTTTAGACTATCTCAGGGCAAACAACTTTCAAACATTTATTGTTTCGGGAGGCGGGATAGAGTTTATGAGAACATGGACCACAGAGGCCTATAATATTCCTTCTAATCAAATTGTAGGAAGCAGCATAAAAACAAGTTTTGAGTACAATGATGGTAAAGCGGTAATCAGGCGGTTACCTGAAATTGATTTTATAGATGACAAAGATGGGAAACCTGTTGGTATTCATAAGCATATTGGAAAAAAACCCATTTTCGCTTCCGGGAATTCGGATGGGGACCTTCAAATGATGCAGTATACAGATTCTAATGAGAAGCTGAGTTTTCAACTTTATTTGCATCATACCGATGCCGATAGGGAATGGGCTTACGACCGTAAATCTCATGTAGGAAAATTGGATAAAGGCCTGGATGAAGCAGCAGAAAAAGGCTGGACGGTTATCGATATGAAAAATGACTGGAAGGTTATTTACCCTTTTGATTTACAATAAGCAGTAAACCCATTAGCCGTAATATAATAGGATTTAACTTTTAATTAAACCTTAGAGATAAATAATTAGATACCACACACTTACACTAACACTCATTTTTAAATGACCCCAATTTCTTTCAGAGGCTTGATTATTCTTCTTTAAGGACTAATTTGATTATCTTGAATCTCCTCGTATCATTCAGGAAATTACCATGCCTGATTGATATAGCGAATCCTAATTATGATAAACATATAAGTAAAGGTAGTATTTAGTACAAAAGAAACAATGTCCAAAAAAAAATTTACCAAGAAAGAGACTGAACACATAGCTAAGAAAATTATTGATCAATGTAGAGTAGATCCTAAAGAGGAGTTCAAATTGTCTGACCATAAAACCTATTGGAAGGAATTTGAAAAAGAATTTGGGCAAGATGATCGCACCATTAAAAAATCGGCAAAAGCACGGTTAGAAAAGAATATTTCAGCCATGACCGAAGCTCAGGATCTGTTTTATGCCAGTAGTAAATATTCACTATTGTTGGTTTTTCAGGCCATGGATGCAGCCGGTAAAGACGGAACAATCAAGCATGTTGTGTCAGGAATAAATCCTCAGGGATGCCGTGTAGACAGCTTTAAGAAACCATCTTCGAATGAACTTGCCCATAATTGGCTTTGGCGGTATACCAATGCAATGCCCGCAAAAGGGATGATAGGCATCTTTAACAGGTCTTATTATGAGGAAGTTTTGGTTTTAAAGGTACATCCGGAGCTCCTTCAAAATGGAACTCAATTGGACGAACAAACAGCAGATTCGATATGGGAGGCTCGTTATGACGATATCAATAACCTCGAAAAACATCTTGTTAACAGTAATACCATCATCTTAAAATTCTTCTTGAATGTGTCTAAAAAGGAACAAAAGCGTCGCTTTATTGATAGATTGGAAAACAGCGATAAAAATTGGAAATTTTCAGAATCAGATCTTTCAGAGCGTGGAAGATGGGATGATTATATGGCCGCTTTTGAGGCTGCTATAAATGCTACGTCTACAGAGAATGCGCCCTGGTATGTGATACCTGCAGATAACAAATGGAGGATGCGCTCAATTATTTCACAAATAATCACAAATACTATAAATTCTTTGGATATGGAGTATCCTAAAACTACCCCGGAGCGTAAGATAAAATTAGAGCAAGCGCTGGAAAATTTGCTAAATGAAAAAGATTGAGATTTAATATCTTAACTCGCAGATTTCAGGTCTGGATTAATGGGATTAATTTCAATTCTGGAACAGGGAGTTTCAAATTTTTCTGATAGTTTTAAATATTAAATGAACATTATTTTCTTATGTGGTTACAAATCGCCATTTGTTTACAAATTATCCTGGAGATAATTGCGATTTATATTTTAATTAAAGACGGACAATCCCCGGTTCGTATCTGGACATGGATACTGATAATTTTAGTCTTCCCAATTTTGGGTGTAGTGCTATATGTTTTTTTCGGGATGAACCTTAGGAAACAAAAAATGTTCGATCTGAAAAAGGAAATAGACTATGATCAGTTTGAAAAATTCATAGATCGGTATTCTGAGGAAGCGGAGCAAAAAATTATAATGCGGGATGATGTTACAACCCGGTATATACATCTCATCAGATTGCTTACACGAGTTAATAGCTCCTTACTCACATTTAATAACAAGGTTACGATACTCAATGATGGACCGGAAACTTTCGAAGCAATTTTTGAGGCTTGCGAAAGGGCAGAAAGATATATTCACCTGCAATACTATATTTTCATCGACGGGGAATTGGCAGATCGATTTGCGGGGCTTTTTGAAATGAAAATAAAGCAAGGGGTTGAGGTCAGGTTAATTTACGACGCCCTGGGCAGCTGGGATTTGTCGAACAAGATGATCAGTAGATTTCGCAAAATAGGGGTAAAACTATTTCCTTTTATGCCCGTCCGGTTTGGAAGGCTGGCCCGTTTAAATTATCGAAATCACAGAAAGATTTTAATTGTGGATGGGATTATTGGCTTTACAGGTGGGATTAATGTGGATGACAAATATATTAAGGGTGATGAGGTTATGGGTCACTGGACGGATACTCATTTAATGATTCATGGAATGAGTGTAAATTTCCTGCATTTTGTATTTCTTTCGGATTGGCTTTTTGTAGCGAAGGAAAACCTGATAATACCTGCAATGTTTAATATGATGGACCCAATTGGGGAAACTCCTGTTCAAATAGTATCCAGTGGTCCCGACGCAGATTACCCAAATATCTTGCAGCAATACCTCTATATATTATATCAGGCAAAGGAATATGTCTATATCGTGAATCCTTATCTAATTCCAGATTCCAGGCTTTCTATGGCCATTAAAACGGTTGCTCTAAGCGGTATAGATGTACGGATAATAGTTCCGAGGAATTCTGAATCATCCATGATACATTGGACAGTACAATCCTTTTTTAGCAGGTTTCTCAATGCAGGTGTAAAGATCTATTTATTTCAGGAAGGGTTTATTCATTCAAAGGTTATACTTTCAGATGATTCCGTTTGTTCTATTGGAACTGCCAATTTGGATATTAGGAGTTTTGAACAAAATTTTGAAGTAAATGCCCTGATCTATGATAAGGAGGTAACCATGAATATGAACAGGCAATTTGTTGTATTTCAAAATAACAGTAAACTGCTAACCCTGGAAGAACATACAGCCAGACCTAATATAAATCGGGTAAAGGAAAAATTGGCAAGATTAAGCAGCCCGTTGATGTAGATATTCATTCTTCATTCCCGTTCAACGGTTATAATTTAGAATCACTTTAACAACAGACTAATTTCAATAAAAAAGGCCCGGATATCCGGGCCTTTAATTTTTTGTAGTGTTTTTGTCTTTTATTCAACGGGTTCAAATGAAAAATGTTGTCCCCCCAAAGAGGCTTCAACCATTAATCCGCCTTTTGCCATAGTAAAAACGGCAACGCCATCCTGGTAAGAGAAATCCGCAGTGGCACCAACTGTAATTGCCGTAGCTGTGGCCTGAGCGTTAAACTTTAATTTACCACTGGTAAATCGGTTATAAGAATCCTGATTTTCGAAGAAAATAACCTCACCGTATTGTTGACCTCCTGCCTGGAGACCAAAAGATCCCTGGCCCAGTTTTGAAGTGCCTTTTATTACTTTGTTTTGGTATACAAGACCTTTACCTCCTGCGCCTCCTACTACTAACCCTGCCTTAGTTATTTTGGGAAAAATGGCATAACCGAAAGATTTGTCCTTATAGGTTTGTAATTTGGGAACTCTTTCAATCATGTCAGACAAAGTAGAATTGCAATCTTGTTCCAAGTCCACATTCCAGCCTGCTATTTGTCCATAAGAGCTGAACGAGAAAACAAGGCCTGCAAGTAACAATAGAAAAGATGTCTTTTTAAAATAGTTAGTGTTCATTTTTATTTTTTTAAGTTATTAAATTATTTATGGGAACTTTCTGATATACAGTATTTTAATGCTGTTAAGAGCCATAACTAGTGTAATTAGTCGACTCCAATTAAATTGGTTGAAAAAGGTACAAAAAACATTGGGAAGTATCCCTATTTTATTGAACTATTTCAGTCTATTTAAAATCAATTATTGTGCCAAAGATATTTTAATAGATTAATTGAGTTATGGCAGAAGAATGTATTAATAGACTACTTACTTTTAAAACCTTTTGCAATAGAATTTGCATACGCGGATGCTGAATTAATTACATTATCCGGATTTTCAATAGATGCAGTAATCCATGCTTCAAGCTGCTTGTCATCTTCCCTGTCCAAATTATAGATTACGGTTTCAAGTGTATAGAGTTTAGAAGTAATGGTAGTACCTTCTTGATTTAAAGCAACCTGATCTACGGAATATGTGCCCGGCATGTCCCAATAAGCGTAAAATCCTCCATAAACGAAAGGCATACTTGCTCCGCCATAAATCACCGGAGCATCATAATGTTCCGCACCCAATTCACGCGAATTCACCTCAATACTCTTTAATAAGGTAAGTACAACTCCATTATATCCGTCTTTTTCCAAAATAGCTCGGATGTGCTGTTTTTGATCATCAGATACCTTAGTGTTTGGTTTGAAATTAGGATATTTTTTATAGCTGGCTGTTGCGTTATACCCACTGGAGACAAGTTTATTGGTTATAGCATCTTCATAAGCCACCCTCGCATCCTTCTTTGTTGATCTGCCAACAACCAGAATTTTTTTATTCTGCATCTCATGGGCTGTTTCAGATGTATAGGTTTTAATTATTTTAAAACTTGAGCAACTAGTCAAAAGCAGTGCAGTAATGATCAAAATTAGAGGTGATGTCTTTTTCATATTTTATATTTGAACGGCTAATTTATAGATAATTTTTGGAATCAATCCTACCTGATAAATTCGGCTGTGCCAATTTTCCCATTTCTAAGAATAGTCATTGTAATAACGTCTCCTTTTTGAGCTTCGGCTATTCTCTTTCTTATTTGGAAAATAGAGTTGATATCTTTGATAGTTATGCCCCCCAATTCAAGAATAATATCCCCGCCAATTGTAAGTTCTGTTTCTTCAATTTTGGCCGGGATATAACCACCCTTCAGGCCCAATGCACTTCCTGAACCTTTAGTTGATAAACTTGTAATCAACAAACCAGCCTCTTGAGGCAGATTGAGGGCCTTTGCCAGATCTCCATCCAATAATATGGATTCCAGACCTCCCCAAACACCTGGTTCCTGCATGAGTAATTTATTTGCCACATTAGATGACATTGCAAAACCAATTCCTTCAAAGCCCCCTGAGTTACTGTATATTCTGCTTGCTATTCCTATTACTTCACCTCTCATATTAAACATAGGACCCCCTGAATTACCGGGATTTATGGAAGCATCCGTTTGCAGAAACTCAATCTTCACAAAATCATTGCTTAAATGCACGGGAACAAATCTGCCACTGAGTATTCCCCGGGACAGCGATTGTTTAAAGCCATGGGGTGCACCTAGAACAAAAACATCTTCTCCAACAGATACACTATCAGAATCGCCAATGGCGGCAACTTTTTTATTTTTTAGCTGGAAATCTCCTTTTATTTTTACGAGGGCAACATCGGCTTGTGCAACGGAACTTATTACAGATCCCTCGTAAATGTCACCATCAAGAAATTCAATTTCAACTGCTTCCGCAGATTGTACTACATGAGCCGCCGTCCATATAAGGCCTTCTTCCGATATTAAGACACCGGATCCCTGTGACGTTTCTGTAACTACCTCAATAAATTCTCCAGCACTTTCCCTGGAAACGCTAATTATGTTTATTACTACTACAGAGGAATTAATATCCTTATATAACTTTGCAAGATTTTGCCCGCTTGTACTTAGGGAAACAAAGAATGTAAGTGCTAAGATTATCTTTTTCATTTATTTATTTTGAAGATAGTATAATTAAGATTGCAGCTTTTATTAAATTTTCCAATAAGTTAAATACCATCTCATTTCCAATTTATTTGTCCAAGATATAGTTTCTTTTGTTTCTTGAACTTTATTTATGGGTTAATACTCTGGTCAATCAAGGCATCCGCAAGCTCTTTGGAATACTGCGCTATAGCTTCTTTAATATCTGTGGGGTTTTTAAGTTTAAATCTGCCAACCCATTGTAAATTGTCCTTCTGATCTACAGTTATATCGTACAAACAACTTTCTACGGTATAATCAACGACTGTTTCTATTCGATCCGGTTCCCAGGAGGTAGCAGGGTAATAGTTATAATACTGCCCAAACCTCCCATATTGAGGTGGATTATATTCCACATTACTGCCTCCCGGAATAACATCTTTATACTGCTCTGTGTTTATTACATTGGTTATTAATACACCTGTGAATCCTGCATCAAGTAATTGAGAAATTAACAATTTAATTTCATTC
>CAZHWD010000006.1:0-10031 GCA_964536335.1 uncultured Eudoraea sp.
TGGACAGACTGGAATATTTTATTGGATGAAACAGGAGGGCCCAACCACGTGGGTAATTTATGTTTTGCTCCGGCACATGGAGATACGAAAACAGGAGAACTTACATTAACTCATTCTTATTATTATATAGGACATTTTTCAAAATTTATCCGCCCCGGTGCCAAAAGAATTAGCAGTGTTTCAAGTTCAAATTCTTTGCTGTCAACTGCATTTGTAAATGAAGACGGTAGTATAGTGATCGTGGCTATGAATCAAAGTGATGATCCCTTAGAATACGGTATTACAATGAATTCAAAAACAGCAAAAGTTGATATTCCCGGACACGGAATACAAACCATTGTGATGTCAGAATAGTAATTTATCTGCTTACCAATAAACCAAACTAAATAACGAACCAAATAAAACCGAAAAACATGGTAGAAGCCGATTCAGAAGTAAAAATGAATAAGTCCTATACCATACTCATTAGCCTCATAGTCGCTCTTGGAGGGTTTTTATTGGGTTTTGACAGTGCCGTTATTTCTGGTGCGGTCAAGGGGATTCAGGTCTACTTTGAAATGACAGAATGGATGCTCGGATTTTCAGTGGGTTGTGTAGTTTTCGGAGCTATGGCCGGAAATTTATTGGCAGGACCTATGAGTGATATGTTCGGCAGAAAGAAGATATTAATTATTGTAGCAGCACTTTTTACTATCTCTGCTTCATGGTCTGCTATGGCAACCGGTTATACAGAATTTATTATTGCCAGAATCATAGGAGGTATTGGAATTGGCGGCGCAATTTTAATAGCACCAATTTATATCGCAGAAATTGCACCTCCTAAACTAAGGGGTAGTCTTGTATCATTCAATCAATTGAATATAGTAATCGGGATTTCCGTTGCTTATTTTTCCAATTACTTTCTTGTAAATATGGAGGGAGAAAGCTGGCGCTGGATGTTGGGTGTTGAAGCCATTCCTGCAGCTATTTATTTTTTAGCACTTTTTACAGTACCAAGAAGTCCTAGATGGTTGATCAGGAAATTAAATGAAGTTAAACTGGCAAGAAAAATCCTTGCGAAGATAGGGGGCGAAGAGTATGCCGAAGTTACAATCGCTGAGATTCAACGCGGAATGTCATCTACGGAAGAAAAAGGTAAAATATCCGATCTGTTTAAATACAGAAATCGAACTATTATGATAATTGCCATAGGGATTGCTTTTTTTCAGCAAATTACAGGGATTAATGCGGTCTTTTATTATGCCCCAACCATATTTGAACAAGCAGGCGGAAGCACAGATTCCTCTTTTTTACAGGCTATTGTAGTTGGACTTACCAACCTTGTATTTACATTGGTGGCTATTTGGTTAATTGATAGGCTGGGCCGGAGACCCCTTTTGCTGATAGGTACTACCTTTATGACTATTGCACTTTTGATGGCTGCTTTCGCATTTAATAATGCAACTTATGACTTTAATGATAAGACCCTGGCTAAAATTAGTAACAATGAAATTAGAACGGCATTGTCAGATTTCAACGGTAAGTCGTTCGATAGCCAGGCTGCCCTTTTCGAAGAGGTAGAGCCTTCAATGGATCAGGACCTGTTCCTGAAATTCAAACGAAATGAAATAACCAATTTTATACAGATTAATGCCACTTTAGTATTAATTGCTATTCTTCTATATGTTGCCGCTTTTGCTATTTCGCTTGGACCGGTCATGTGGACTTTGATTTCTGAGATTTTCCCAAGCAAGATAAAGGGAATTGCAATTTCGGTGGTGGGCTTTTTTAACTCATTGGTAAGTTTTTCTGTTACGCAGGTATTTCCCTGGGAATTATCTAATCTGGGACCCACAGCTACTTTCGCCATTTACGCTTTATTATCCTTCTGCGCCATATTCTTTGTATATAAATTCGTTATCGAAACCAAAGGACGAACCCTTGAAGAAGTTCAGGAAATATTAATTAGGAAATAGATTAATATATGAGACAAATTATATTTTTAGTTTGTTTTTGTGCTTTTTTTCATGCAAGTACAATACTGAGAAAAAGGATTTTAAGTTAAGAACAATCAAATTATCAATAAATGAATCAACACCCAATATACTTCGGCGATATTAAAGCTCATTTCGAAAAACCTGAGATAAAAGGAGAACCGGTACGTCTGCAAAATGAAAATTTTTATAAAATTTCAAACTGCGATGTCATGAGACCATTTTTCATGAGCATTGTCAGTGATTCAAACCATTGGATGTTTATTTCGAGCAATGGCGGATTAACAGCAGGAAGAAAAAACAGTGAATCATCTTTGTTCCCTTATTATACGGATGATAAGATTACTGAATCAGCAGATATTACCGGAAGTAAAACCATACTTCAAATACACGCTGATGGTAAAACACATTTATGGGAACCTTTTTCCGATAGATATTCCGGAATATATAAGACGCAAAGAAATCTGTATAAAAACAATTATGGGAACAAGATTGTTTTCGAGGAAATCAATCAAGATTTAGGCCTTACTTTTAGGTACGAATGGTGCTCGAGCGATGAATACGGATTCGTAAAAAAATCTACCTTGGTCAACGATACCAGTAATGCGATACGAGTAACGGTATTGGACGGTATTCAAAATATCCTTCCTTACGGAGTAACATCTGACTTGCAGAATAGACAAAGTAACCTGGTCGATGCCTACAAAAAAAATGAGCTTGAAGCAGAAGTTGGCATTGGCGTATTTGCACTAAGTGCGATAATTGTTGATAAAGCCGAACCCAGTGAAGCTTTAAAAGCTACAATTGCCTGGTCTACCGGAATTGAAAACGCAAAATATTTGGTCTCTTCCTTACAACTTGATACGTTCAGAAGAGGAAAAGAAATTGAACAGGAAGTTGACATAAAAGCTGAGAAAGGAGCTTATTTTCTTTGCTCAGATTTAACTTTAAAGCCTAATTCGGATAAAACTTGGATGATAGTTGCCAATGTCAACCAATCAATGGTCAACATCAGTGAAATTTCTGAATTGATTAAAAAGAAAACAAACGTTATTGATATTATTCAGGAAGATATTGAATTAGGGTCCAAACATTTATTGGAGTTGAATGGAGCTTCAGATGGTATGCAATTGACGGCGGATACATTGAGAAATACCAGGCATTTTTCAAATACGCTGTTCAACATCATGCGTGGCGGTATTTTTGATGATGGTTATCAAATTGAAAAATGGGATTTTGTAAAATATATTGAAAACGCCAACAAAAAAGTATTTAAGAAAAAGGAAGACCTCTTAAAAAATCTTCCTGAAGTATTTACACTTAGTCATTTGAAATCATTGGCTGAAAAAGATGAGGATAAAAACTTTAAAAGAATTGCTATTGAATACATGCCACTTAAATTTAGTAGAAGACATGGTGACCCAAGTAGACCCTGGAACAGATTTTCAATTAACACAACTAATGAATTAGACGGGTCTAAAATATTAGACTATGAAGGTAATTGGAGAGATATTTTTCAAAACTGGGAAGCTTTAGCACACTCGTACCCGGAGTTTATCGAAAGTATGATCCATAAGTTTTTAAATGCCACCACTTTTGATGGCTACAACCCTTACCGTGTAACCAAAGATGGATTTGATTGGGAAATTATAGAGCCGGACGATCCATGGTCATATATTGGGTATTGGGGAGATCATCAAATTATCTATCTATTAAAGTTTTTAGAGTTTATTGAACACTATTACCCTAATAAATTAGCAACGTACTTTAAACAAAATATTTTTGTATATGCCAATGTACCTTACAAAATAAAAAGTTATTCAGATATCTTAATCAACCCTAAAGACACTATTGAATTTGATCATGAATCAGATGAAAGGATTGCTCAAAAAAGAACTGAATTAGGTGCTGACGGTGCCTTACTTAGAGATGAAAATTATTTCATCTATAAAGTTAATCTTGTTGAAAAATTATTGGTAACGGTTTTGGCAAAAGTATCGAACTTTATTCCAGAAGGTGGAATCTGGATGAATACACAAAGGCCAGAATGGAATGACGCTAACAATGCCTTGGTAGGAAACGGCGTATCGATGGTGACTTTGTATTATTTACGACGATTTTTAAATTTCTTTGAAGGAGTAGTTAAAAATATGTCAGATGAAGACAACGAAGTTTCTAAAGAATTAGCCGAATTTTTTAACAAAGTACTCTCTACTTTAAATAAAAATGAAAAGATCCTTTCAGGGAAAGTTTCTGATAAAGATAGAAAGACAGTATTAGACGGACTTGGAAATGCAGGTAGTGATTATAGAACAGGCATTTATGCTAATGGTTTTTCAAGTGATAAAGATACCATTACGAAAAATGATTTGATACGCTTTTTAAAAATCTCCAAAAAGTATTTAGATCATTCGATAGATGCCAATAAAAGGGACGACAACTTATTCCATGCTTACAATATAATGACGATTGAGAATAATTCAGAAATTTCTATCTCCTACTTACCAGAAATGTTAGAGGGTCAGGTAGCCGTTTTAAGTTCTGGATATATCTCTGGAGAAGCATCATTAGAGTTGTTGGATGCTTTAAAAAGTAGTGCCTTGTTTAGACCAGATCAATACAGTTATATATTGTATCCAGACAAAGAATTACCAAGATTTGATGTAAAAAACAATATCCCTTCCAAAAAAGTCGAAGCATCAGCCTTATTAAAGCGACTTTTAAAAAACGGAAACAACCAGATTGTTGCAAAGGACGTACAAGGAAACTACCATTTTAATGGGACATTCAACAATGCAAAAAGCTTAAAAGAAGCCTTGTCACAGCTTCCAGGAGAACAATATGGAGCATTGGTTGAAGAAGATAAAGACTTGCTATTAGAAACCTTCGAGGAGATATTCGATCACAAATCCTTTACAGGACGCTCAGGCACCTTTTTTGGTTATGAAGGTTTAGGATCAATCTATTGGCACATGGTTTCTAAATTGTTATTAAGCGTTCAAGAAACTTGTTTGTTAGCCATAGAAAATAAAGAAAATGAAGTAATTATAGGAAAGTTATTAGACCATTATTACGAAATTAATGAAGGCATAGGAGTTCACAAATCACCAGAATTATATGGTGCTTTCCCAACAGACCCTTATTCACATACTCCGGTAGGTAAAGGAGCTCAACAACCGGGTATGACAGGCCAGGTAAAAGAAGATATTTTAAGCCGATTTGGGGAATTAGGAGTATTCGTGACAGACGGAAAACTATCCTTTAATCCACGTTTGTTGAGAAAAGAAGAATTCTTAAATAAGACAAAGAAATTCACCTATACTAATATCAACAAGGAAATAAAAGAAATTGAACTGGTGAAAGGATCACTTTGTTTTACATATTGTCAAATTCCTATCATTTACAAATTGGCAGAGAAAGAAGGTTTGAAAGTTGTATTCAATGGAGATTCAGTTCTTGAATATGATCATATAAATCTTGATTTGGCAACAAGCAAAAGAGTTTTTGAACGTACTGGAGAAATCAATCAAATTATTGTGTCCATTAAAAAATAAATTTAAAGACATGAAAAAACATATTAAAACAACCATTTACTTGCTATTAGTGATGTTAGTTTTTTCCTGCAAAAACAATACTAAAAAAGATATTAATACTAATTCTGTGAAAGAAGTTTCAAGTTTAAGCGCAAAGGATATTCTAGGTAACCCAGATTTTTTAGCAATGTCATATGGGGGTTATAGACATCATGATCATGATATAGAACCAGCAATTGATGAGCTCAAGGAAGATATGAAACTATTAGCTGCAATCGGTGTTAAAATTGTACGTACCTATAAAGTTCATTTGCCACAAGCTTTAAACTTATTAAAAGCTATTAGTGAATTAAAAAAAGAAGATCCCAGCTTTGAAATGTATGTGATGTTGGGTGCATGGATTGATTGTAAAAATGCATGGACAGCTATGCCACCCGATCACGAACAAGAAAGTGAAGCTAATGCTACACAAATTTTAGTTGCGGCATATTTGGCAAATCAATATCCCGATATTGTAAAAATAATTGCGGTGGGTAACGAGGCCATGGTGAAATGGGCAGAAACTTATTATGTACAACCCGGTGTGATATTGAAATGGGTTACTCATCTGCAAAATTTAAAAAAAGAAGGTAATCTCCCTAAAGATTTATGGATAACGAGTTCTGATGATTTTTCATCATGGGGTGGACTTGGCACTGAATATCATACCGAAGATCTTGAAAAATTATATCATGCCGTAGATTATGTCTCTATGCATACCTATCCTTATCATAATACACATTATAACCCTGAATTTTGGGGAGTTCCCGAAGAAGAAGAAAACCTATCCGATATTGAAAAGATAGATGCAGCCATGCTCAGGGCCAAAAAGTTTGCAATGTCTCAATACGACAGTGTTTCAGGCTATATGAAAAGCATAGGTATTGACAAACCAATTCATATTGGCGAAACAGGTTGGGCATCTACCTCTAATGGACATTACGGGCCTAAAGGATCCAGGGCTACCGATGAATATAAGCAAGCGCTGTATTACAAACACATGCGCGAATGGACCAATGCAGAGGGAATTTCATGTTTTTATTTTGAAGGTTTTGATGAACAATGGAAAGATGCTAAAAATGCAAAAGGTTCAGAGAATCATTTCGGACTTATAAATTTAAAAAGTCAGGCGAAATATCCAATTTGGAATTTGGTAGATGATGGCACGTTTGAAGGGTTGACACGAGATGGAAAACCAATTACAAAATCATTCAATGGGGATAAAGATGCGCTGATGCAAGATGTATTGGTGCCGCCATTGGCCAGTGAAACAAAAGCTCCTGAATAGCTTCAACCCAATTGGAGAGGATAATATTGAAAAAAAAGCTTTCAATTAAAAAAGTCTGAAATGATTAAAAGAATACAATTAAAATATTTAAGTGGCATATTAATGCTTTTAGCTGGCATTCTCGTTGCATGCGCAGGTAATTCTAAAATTGATATTGTTACTATTTCAGGACGCCAGATATTGGTAAATGAAGCACCTTATACAATTAAAGGCATATGTTATCATCCGGTACCTAAAGGTGGTGAAAACAGAGACTTTAGCAATTTAACTCAAGATTTGTCTTTAATGGTAGAAGCGGGTATAAACACAATTCGGGTTTATGAACCAATTACTGATAAATCTGTACTTGATCAAATTCAGGCTGCTGGTCTCAAAGTAATTATAGGTTTTGGATATGATCAGGGAGGAATCAACGACATACACTCGGGAACGTTTATCAATTATGTCAACACTTATAAAAATCATGATGCCATATTGCTTTGGGAACTGGGAAACGAATATAACTACCATCCGGAATGGTTTTATGACGATATAAAAAACTGGTATAATGCAATGAATAAAGCAGCTCAGCTTATACATGAAAACGACCCTTCACATCCGGTTACAACTGCTCATGGCGAATTACCTGATTCATTAGCCCTCTCATTATCTGAAAACATTGATGTTTGGGGAATGAATGTGTATCGTTATGATGATCCTACAACTATTTTTTCAGAATGGAGTGCAATTAGTTCTAAGCCAATGTATTTATCCGAAGCTGGAGGAGACAGTTATATGACGATTACAAAAGATGGCTACGATCAAGGTATTAACGAAAAAGCACAGGCAGATGCCAATAAGAAAATTTTAAATTCTGTCTTTAGTGCAAATGATATTTGTTCCGGTGTGGCCATGTTCTCATTTACTGATGGATGGTGGAAAGCAGGAAATCCTGAAACACAAGATCCGGGAGGATGGGCTCCAAACAGTACTGGTGTTCCGTATGATGGCACCCCAAATGAGGAATTTTGGGGAATAGTGGATATTGATAGAAATAAAAAAGAAACATTTAGTGTGGTAAAAAATATATATACAAGTTTATCTAATAATAAATAATAGCAAACAGTTATCAATGATGCACTTTAAAGTCTTAAAATATAAAAAAGTTAGTTTTTACTTTATAAACCTTCTCCTCATTTTTATGTTAAGCTGTAATGAAAAAAAAGAACAGTTATCAGTTGAAGTATATGAAACTTCAGCTTCAGGAAATAAATTGACACGCATTACTGAATTCCCTGAAGGGAAGAATGCAGTACAAATAAAAGTGTTCCCGGAAGAAAAATTTCAAACCATTACTGGTTTTGGAGGAGCATTTACAGAGTCTTCAGCATATTTATTAAACAAATTGAGCAAAGAAAATCGCAAAAAAATAATTGATGCCTATTTCAGTGAAGATGGCGCCAACTATTCGTTAACACGTACCCACATGAATTCTTGCGACTTTTCACTAAGCAATTATTCTTATACGCCAGTTGAAGGAGATAAACAGTTAGAGCATTTTACTATCAAGGAAGACCAAGACGATTTAATTCCGATGATCAAGGAAGCCATGGCAGCTTCCAAGGACGGATTCAAAATCTTTGGCTCTCCTTGGACTGCAGCGCCCTGGATGAAAGACAATAACAATTGGGTTGGAGGTAAATTACTTCCGGAATATTACGATACTTGGGCATTGTTTTTCTCAAAATATGTAGACGCTTATAAAGCAGAAGGAATTGATATTTGGGGATTCACAGTGGAAAATGAACCTCTGGGAAATGGTAACAATTGGGAAAGTATGCATTTTACTGCTGAAGAAATGAATGATTTTGTAATGAATCATTTAGGACCTAAACTGGAAGCAGATGGTAAAGGTGATCTCAAAATATTAGGTTACGACCAAAATAGAGATCATTTAAAAGACTGGGTAGATGAAATGTATAAAAATGAAGAAACTTCAAAATATTTTGATGGAACAGCGATTCATTGGTATGCTAGTACGTACGATTGGATGCCTGAAACTTTGCAATATGCTCACAACAAAGCACCAAATAAGCTCTTGATACAAGCAGAAGCATGTGTAGATGCAGAAATTCCGGTATGGCAAGATGATAAGTGGTATTTTGAAAAAGAAGCAACCGATTGGGGTTGGGACTGGGCTCCAGAAAAAGACAAACATTTACATCCTAAATATGCAGCAGTAAATCGTTACGCAAGAGATATTATTGGTTGCTTGAACAATTGGGTCGATGGTTGGGTAGATTGGAACATGGTTCTGGATACAAAAGGAGGCCCAAATTGGTTTAAAAATTGGTGTATTGCACCTGTTATCGTCGATCCTGAAAAAGATGAGGTGTATTTTACGCCTATCTATTATACACTTGCTCATTTTAGTAAGTATATACGACCGGGAGCTGTAAGGATTGGAATTGAAAGTTCAGATGAGACGCTAATGGTTACAGCAGCCAGGAATCCGAATGGTTCAATCGCTGTTATAGTTTTTAATGAAGGGGATCAAGTTAAAAATATAAACATGTCCTTAGATGGAAAAGATATCGATATACAAATAAGTGCACATGCATTACAAACGGTGATAGTACCAAACATGAAAGAATAAAGTATAAAAACTACTAACTAAACCTAAATAATATGTCAAACATTAAAACTGCCGCAAGAGACAAAGTCCCTATTGGGCAAAAAGCCGCTTTTGGAGCAGGTCATTTTATATTAAACATTTTACCTGGAACACTAGGTGTTTTTATTCAATTCTTCTTACTGACGGCTTGGGGTGTTGATCCCTTATGGGCCGGACTTTTAGGAGGTTTGCCAAGAATATTCGACGCTATAACCGACCCTATAATGGGTTTCATTTCTGATAATACGAAATCTAGATGGGGACGAAGAAGACCCTACATTTTTATAGGGGCAATAATAAGTGGAATACTATTCTTTTTGATGTGGCAGCTTGATGACAATGCCTCACAATCATATATCATTTGGCATGTAATGGTTGTTCAAATTCTATTCCTTATTGGTAATACAATGTTTGCAACACCCTTGGTGGGTCTTGGCTATGAAATGACATCTGATTATAATGAAAGAACGAGATTAATGAGTTTTGCAAACAGCATGGGACAAATCGCCTGGATGATTGTGCCTTGGCTGTATGTAATTATTCCA
>CAZHWD010000007.1:0-6637 GCA_964536335.1 uncultured Eudoraea sp.
CCAATCTATGCTAAAACTTGGCCGGGCACAGGGAGTGGCCATGGCAGCCGGACTCTCCAGGCAAATTCCAATAACAGAATATATGCCAAAAAAAATAAAAATGGCG
Source organism: uncultured Eudoraea sp. (assembly GCA_964536335.1). Taxonomy (GTDB): domain Bacteria; phylum Bacteroidota; class Bacteroidia; order Flavobacteriales; family Flavobacteriaceae; genus Eudoraea. The sequence goes on from CAZHWD010000007.1 coordinate 107, forward strand.
ATTACGGGTAATGGCAATGCCAGTAAAGAACAGGTCGCAAAAATGCTTCAAAGTACGCTTGGATTAAAATCACTTCCAAAAAATCTTGACAGTACAGATGGCCTTGCGGCTGCGGTATGTCATTTCTATAATGAAGGAAGGGTGGAAGTAGGAAAAAGTTATACGGGATGGTCCGCATTCGTAAAACAAAATGAAGATCGGTTAAAATAAATAGTATTGACTTCAGAATCAAAATATTGCAAGAATTGCGGAATCGCTGCTACCAATAAATATTGTGAAAATTGTGGACAACGCACTTCTGTTTATAAAGTTAGTTTTAAGGAAACTATCTACGACTTTATGGATGCTGCATTCTCAGTAAATGCACCGCTTTTTATCACTTTAAAACTCCTCTTGGTAAATCCCGGTATTGTATTAAGGAAGTATCTTGAGGGTAAGCGGAAGAAATATTATAAACCGGTTGCCTTTTTTATACTTACCACAGTAGCATATCTCGTTATTCGTTCTGCGATTGGTTTTGATCCTTTCAGCGATACCGTAGTTGTAGTTGAAGACACTCAGGATGGTCAACTTCTAACCAAGGCACGTGATTTTATGTTATTTAACATAGATAAACTACTCTTTTTTTTTCCGTTTACATTAGCCTTATTTTCCAAACTGTTCTTTTATAAGAAATATACTCTGGCAGAATTTTTAGCGGTATCTTTTTATTTAACAGGGATGTATACATTGTTTACTACCCTAAATTTATTTTTGGTAGTTTGGGTGAAAAAAGAATTGCAGCCCCTGGGTATGCTGGTAATGTTTGTATATTTTTTATATGCAATGGAGTCCTTTATTCAAACAAAAAAAATAGCTACAATTCTAAAATCTATTCTGGTATTTATACTTTCCTATATTTCATACGTGGCAATAAGTTATGGGTTGTCTTACCTTATAGTTTTATTTCAAAATAGTTAATGGCTGGCATTTACATACATATTCCATTTTGCAAACATGCCTGTTATTATTGTGACTTTCACTTTTCCACTAACCTGGCTAAAAAAGACCAGTTGATTTTAGCGCTGGAGCAGGAGTTGCTACTGAGAATGGAAGCGTTTAAGAAAGAGGAGATAAGAACCATATATTTTGGTGGCGGAACTCCTTCAGTATTGCAAATAGCCGAAATTCAGTACTTAGTAGATGCAGTTTACAGGAACTATAAGGTGATTGAAACGCCTGAAATTACATTGGAAGCTAATCCTGATGATTTGTCGGTAACCAAAATTAAGGAACTTAGTGATTCGTCTATCAACAGATTAAGTATTGGCATACAGTCCTTTTTTGATCAGGATTTAAAACTGATGAACAGGGCGCATAACGCCAATGAAGCAGAGCTTTGTCTAAGTGAAGCCAAAAAACATTTCGATAATATTTCTATTGACCTTATCTACGGCATACCCGGGATGACGAATGCGCGCTGGGAGGAGAATATTGCCATAGCATTATCATATAGCTTGCCTCATATATCAAGCTACGCATTGACCGTGGAACCTAAAACGGCATTAAAGGCTTTTATAGAAAAAGGGGTAATTCCCGATGTTGATGATGAAATAACACAACAGCAGTTTTATATACTTCTGGATATTTTAGAGGGCGAAGGATACGTTAATTATGAAATATCCAATTTTGGAAAAGAGGGTTATTTTTCAAAGAACAACACTGCATATTGGCAAGGGAAAAAGTATATGGGGATAGGTCCCTCTGCACATTCGTATAATGGGATTAAAAGGGGGTGGAATATCAGTAATAATTCAAAATATATAAAGTCGATTAATCAGAAGCTCCTCCCAATGGAGGAAGAAACACTTACCAAAACAGACAGATATAACGAATATATAATGACTGGCCTGCGAACAATTTGGGGGATTTCGCTAAATAAAATTGAAACAGAATTCGGCAATTCGTATTATAAATACCTATTGCTGCAATCAGATAAACATATAAAAGAAGGATTGCTCACTGCAGATGGGGATATGTTATGCGTTACTAAAAAAGGAAAGTTTTTATGTGATGGGATTGCAAGTGATTTATTTATGATTAAATTGAAATAAGATTATTCATTAGAAGCTATGCTCGCACGAATAAAACATAATAGCAAGGAATATAAGATAGATTTGTCCATGCCTCTGGATATTTCTATACCATTAAGGGGTAATGAATCGAATGTAAGGGCCTGGAACCTTAATGCACCTATAATAGAACCGCATAGGGAAGAGGGTTTTATTGGGAAAGTATCTGAAGGTGCTTCCGTAAATTTTAACGATATAAGTTTTAATCCGCATGCCCATGGAACACACACGGAATGTATAGGACATATTACAAAAGAGAGCTATTCCATAAATACGCAATTACTAGACTATTTTTTCCTTGCTGAAGTGGTCACCATTGCCCCGGAAAAATATCAGGAAGATTTTGTTGTCTCCCGAAAGCAAATTCAATATGCTATAGGTAATAAAAAACATGAGGCTCTCATCATCAGAACCTTACCTAACCTTAAAGAAAAGTTATCAAGGAAATATTCCGATACAAATCCACCTTATTTATTAGAAGAAGCAGCTCAATATTTAGTAGATATGGGAATAAATCACTTGCTCATAGACCTCCCTTCGATAGACAAAGAAAAAGACAATGGTGCCCTTCTGGCCCATAGGGCTTTCTGGCAAGTTGAAGGCAATTTGAGAACCATGGCTACTATTACAGAATTTATTTATGTAAATAATTCTATTAAGGACGGTACTTATATTTTGAATTTGCAACTGGCCCCAATTGAAAATGATGCCACCCCAAGCAGGCCCCTTTTATTTAAACCTATAGAGTCATGAAAACTATTATCAAGTTAGAGGAATGGGCTATGTTTGGATTTGGATTCTATCTTTTTACCTTCCTGCCTTTTTCCTGGTGGTGGTTTTTTGTGTTTCTATTGGCCCTGGATATTGGAATGTTGGGATATATTTTAGGAAATAAAATTGGGGCTGTTTTATATAATATCTTTCATCATAAAGGCTTGACAATAGTTATTTATATTTTTGGAGCATATTTTTCTCTTCCTTTGTTGGAAGGAGCTGGGATTATTTTGTTTTCACACTCAGCTATAGACAGAGCTTTCGGTTATGGATTGAAATATGAGAAAGGATTTAAGTTTACTCATTTAGGAGAAATAGGAAACCACAATGGATAGTATTTTAGAACTTTTTTTAGGACTAATTTTAGGAGCAATCCTGATGTACTGGATGTACTCCTTATTTCGTATTAAGAGGAACAAAGAACTTACAGAACATCAATCCACTATAATATTGGAGAAGATTAAAAGTGTTTGTAAATTGATTTCTGTAGAAGGTGATTTTGCGGAGATTTACAAGTATGAAAATACAAGGGAACACTTTATGAGCTTGCTAAGCAGCAAGAAAAAGGCCCTAATTGTAATTAATGCAAAAGCGCAAATTGGGTACGATCTTAAAAAAGTACTTATGCATGCTGACACGGATAAAAAGAAGATAATTCTTGCTAACTTTCCCCAGCCGGAAGTTCTTTCAATAGAACCAGAACTTGAATTTTACGATATTAAAAATGGGCTTTTCAATTCATTTACTCCAAAAGATTTGACGGCCTTAAACCAGGAAGCTAAAAAACATGTCATGGAAAAAATTCCTGAAAGCGGACTGATGGATACAGCCCGGCGTGAAGCATTGGAAGCTGTTTTATTGATCGAAAAAATTGTTGAAACCATCGGGTGGAAATTAGACTATTCCGCTTTAGAACTAAGTGAACAAAATAAAGCATTTATTGAAAAATAGTATATTAAATTTAAATCAGAATAAAATGAAAAAGACCGTTTGTATTTTAACCCTTTTATTAATATCCATAACCGCATATAGTCAACAAGATAAACTAATGAGAAATTTAGATTCACATTTTGTACACACTGTATATTTTTGGCTCAACAATCCGGATAACGAAGATGACCAAAAGCAATTTGAAAAGGCGATGAAGAAGTTCATGAAGAAGTCAAAACATTCTAATACCCATTATGTGGGCAAGCCTCCAAAGGCTACGCGCGATGTGGTTGACGATTCATTTACATATGCTTTGATCGTCAGTTTCAAATCTGCGAAAGAACAGGAGAAATATCAAAATGAAAAGGCTCATCTTACCTTTATTGAAGAGGCCCAAAACCTTTGGAATAAGGTAATTGTATATGACTCCCAGGGGGTCAAACTATAACCTTCCTAATCAATGGACACCTTTTCCGCTAATTATTTTGGATAAAAGGCTTTTTAAATGAATATTGAAGAATTTAGAGAACTTTGTTTGCAAAAAAAGGGCATTTCGGAAGAATTTCCTTTTGATGCAGAAACCCTGGTCTTTAAGGTGATGGGTAAAATCTTTACCATTGCCCCTCTTGAGCGGATTCCATCTCAGGTAAATTTAAAATGTGACCCCGAAAGGGCCATTGAGTTGCGGGAAACCTATGACGGAATTATTACACCTGGTTATCATATGAGCAAAGTGCATTGGAACACATTATTTCTGGAACAATTACCTGCAAATCTGATAACAGAACTTGTAGATCATTCCTATGAATTGGTTGTTTCCAAACTACCAAAAAAACAAAAAGAGGCACTCGAGGGTATGATTTAATCTTTAAATCCTTTTAGGAATACTATATCTTTGTCACCTCAAATCAATGAGCTACTCTATATGCTTAATCCCGCCACATTTTATAAAGGAAGAAAAGACAAATTGAGTATGCTGCTTGTTCAGGTGAAACGGCAATTATGGGTCTCCAGTATGATTAGGCTAACTGTTTTTGTCCTTGCAATTTTAGGGATTTACCTGTTTTATGACAATTCAAATTACATTCTTTTAATTGTACTAATTGCAGCAATATTGTTCCTTTTTTTGGTTTCGAGGCATACCGACCTGAATTACAAAAAAAATAAATTGCTGGCCTTGATCTCCATTAATGAAACGGAGTTGCAGGTATTGGATCGAAAATTTTATCAGCTCCCGGATGGAAATGATTTCACGGACCGTGGACATTTTTATAGTCAGGATATAGATCTTTTCGGCAAGGGGTCTTTTTACCAATATTGCAACCGAACATCCCTGGCCGAAGGCAGCAAAACCCTGGCAGACTTGTTAACTGAAAACAGCATTGAAAATGTCATAGAAAAACAAGAAGCTATTAAAGAATTGGGCTTATTAACGGAATGGAGGCAGGAATTTTCCGCGGTTGCCAGATTGATAAAAACGGAAATCTCGTCGGCTAGTTTAATAAGCTGGCTAAAAACGTATCAGCCATTCGTTCCTAATCTGATGAAATGGCTACCCACGGTGTTTTCGGTTTTCTCACTGGCAGTTATTGGGATCTATTACTTTAATTATGTTTCGGGATGGGGGTTGCTGTTGTGGTTTTTCATTGGACTCGGTATTGCAGGGAGATATTTGCGCAGGATAAATGTGTTATCCCAGAAAATATCTAAAGCACAGAGCAGTTTTCAACAATATCAAAAACTGATTTTACTTTTGGAGAATATAGAATTGCAATCCGGATATTTGAATAATGAAAAGGGTAATATTCTGGAAGAAGGGGTTAAGGTTTCGCAAGTTTTAAAACAATTCTCCCAAATGCTAAATGCCTTTGACCAGAGGAATAATATGCTTTTTGGTATTGTGGCAAATGGGTTTTTGTTATGGGATTTAAGGTATGGCTATGCTATAGAAAAATGGATGGGTGTTCATGGTTACCAGGTTGGACAATGGCTCAATACAATCGCTTTTTTTGATGCTTACAATAGCCTGGGTAATTTTGCATTTAATCACCCCGATTATACTTTTCCAGAAATATCAAAAAATAATCTTATCATCGAGGCCGTAAATGTCTCACATCCCATGCTGGACCCATCGGAAGGGGTAACAAATAATTTTAAAATTTGCAGGGAAGAATTCTTTGTAATTACCGGCGCTAATATGGCAGGTAAGAGTACATTCCTGCGAACTATCTCCCTTCAGATTGTTATGGCCAATATGGGCTTACCGGTATGCGCTACCTCGTTGCGATACCAACCCATAAAATTGATTACCAGCATGCGCACTGTAGATTCTTTAACTGAACATGAATCCTACTTTTTTTCTGAACTTAAACGCTTAAAATTTATTATTGATAACATTAAGGAAGATGAATACTTTATTGTACTGGATGAAATCCTAAAGGGAACTAACAGCACCGACAAAGCAATTGGGTCTAAAAAATTTATCGAGAAGTTAGTCAGTTCCAATTCAACCGGTCTGATTGCGACTCATGATTTAAGCCTTTGTGAAGTTGCTAAAAGTCTGGAGAAGGTTGAAAACTACTATTTTGATGCTGCCATTGTAAATGATGAATTGCATTTTGACTATAAGTTCAAAAAAGGGATTTGTCAAAACATGAATGCTTCATTTTTGTTGAAGAAAATGAAGATAGTTGAATAATATATGGATTCACTAACG
>CAZHWD010000008.1:0-4025 GCA_964536335.1 uncultured Eudoraea sp.
AAAAATCTATTTAAGAATTTAAATATCAATTTCCTAAGTAAGCGTAAAATTTCATATGTTCTTTCATTTATATTAGTTGCTGTAGGACTGTTCTCCTTATTTACTCAGGGTCTGGACGAAGGTGTCGACTTTGTAGGAGGACGTAATTACCAGATTCGTTTTGTAAACCCGGTTAATCCATCAGAAATTACTAATGAACTATCTTCAACCTTGGGAAGTGCCAGCGCCAAGACTTTCGGCGATGCCAACCAGATTATGGTTACGACCAAGTATAAGGTAGATGTTCAAGGTACAGAAGTAGATGATGAAATATTAGGGATATTATATACATCTCTCCAAAAATACTTACCAGATGGAGCCACATATGAGGATTTTATTCCCGGCGGAACTAATGGAGATATTGGAGTGCTTAAGTACCGAAAGGTTGGTCCTACTATCGCAGATGATATTAAGAAAAATGCACTTTGGGCTATTTTTGGATCATTAGCGGTAGTCTTTTTATATATTTTGCTGCGTTTTCGTAAATGGCAGTACTCATTGGGAGCTGTAGTTGCAGTATTCCATGATGTATTGATTGTATTAGGGATCTTTTCATTAACCAGTAAGATAATGCCTTTTAGCATGGAAATAGATCAGGCCTTTATTGCGGCCATTTTGACCGTAATAGGCTATTCCCTGAATGATACCGTGGTGGTTTTTGACCGTATCAGGGAGATGGTTACCGAACATGGCTGGAAAGGTGGGGAGAATATCAATAATGCATTAAACAGCACATTAAGCAGAACACTTAATACCTCCCTTACGACACTTGTTGTACTATTGTCCATTTTTGTTTTTGGCGGAGAGTCCTTAAGAGGGTTTATGTTCGCTATGATAATTGGTGTGATAGTAGGTACCTATTCTTCACTGTTTATAGCAACACCAGTGATGTTTGATACCAGTCGTAGAGAGATAATGGGAAAGAAGAAGAATTAGTTCTTTTGTAAATTACAAAATAGGCCACAGGACTTTTTATTAGGTTTCGTGGTTTTTTTGTGCTCTATAAACAAAAAAAGCCTGTCGTTTACGACAGGCTTTTTTAAAATTAAATTCGTTAAATCTTAAGGATTAAACTACCTCAACATTTACTGCGTTTAAACCTTTAGGGCTTTCTTCTAGATCGTAGCTAACTTTATCTCCCTCTGAAATTTCTTCGGTTAATCCACTTGCGTGGACAAATACGTCTTTGTCTCCTTCATCCGGAGTGATAAAACCAAATCCTTTGGCGTTGTTGAAAAATTTTACTGTACCGTTACTCATGATTATATATTAAATTAGCCGCAAAGGTAAGTTAATATCCATTAAATTAAGTATATAAGTCAATAATTTTACATCCAGGGATCGTTTTTTTACTTTTCCTTAAGAAATAGCAGATTTCTAACCCTTCCTGATGATACTTTACAGCCGCTTATTTTATCATCTGCATCCCTAATAAATTCAATCCTGTTAAAAAACCATTCACTCCCGGAAAACATATCTTTTTTAATAGGGTCCAATGCGATGTCGCTATGCCTGTTATGTCTGGCAATTAATTTATTACCTTCTACAACGAATTCGTATTCTGTGGATAGTTCCTCACTGTAAAATCTCCCGGTAAATTTTGACAAATCAGCTGAGGTTTTATCATATGCAATGATTCTTAGGGCATTCATGATCTGGCCTCTCTGTTCCAGCTTAAAACTCTCAACTTTTTCATTCTCAGCGGGAATAAACGTAATTTGAGCTTCCACTCCTGCAATTTTAAACTTAGTCTGGGATAAAGCGATTAAGGTTACTTTTTGTTGCCCGGTTGCCTGCGCTAATAATTGACCACTGTCTTCTGTGATACTTATAATAAACCCTGGTTGCAATTCATAGTCACCCATATAGGATCTTATAGTTTTTTGATCTATGGTAATTTTATCCTTTCCTGTATCTGGGACTGCCACATCATTCTTCGGCTTTGTTTTTATTAGGTCTTTCAGATAAATGTCAGTTATTTTATGCGCCATTGTTCCTGATTCAAAAGAAGCATTATTACTAAATACTACCACTGAAAAATTTTGATCAGGAAAACGAGTCAGGTATGACCTGTACCCTGCATCTGCCCCTCCATGTTGGATCTCATTCAATCCTTTATACTTTCCTACAAATTGTCCAAGTGCTCCTCCAATTGTCTTACCATTATTAAGAACGACAGGAGTATTCATTTCAGTAAACAATTCAGGACTCCCTATTTTTGGCGATGAAAAATTTAGCGCCCACAGACTTAGATCTTCAACAGTAGTGAATAGACTGGTTGCTCCCACAATAGCATAGCTCAACACACTTTTTTTATAGCCGGCGCTGTCTGTATAATAGGAATACGCCCTGTTTTTTACAATTTTTTCATGATCATCGTAAAACAATGTATTAATCATATTTAAAGGTTTAAAAATACGCTCCTCTGTAAATGTTGCATAGGAAACTCCGGACACCCGTGCAACCACTTCAGCTAATAGGGTAAAACCGGTATTGCAATACAAATACTCTTCTCCGGGATCAAAATTAAGCGCCTGTTGTTTACTTATTAATTTAAGTACATGTTCCTTTGTGATAACGTCGTCCAGCCGCCAACCCGCCATAGCTAATAAATTCCATTGATCCCTTAAACCGCTGGTGTGACTTGCTAAATGCCGTAGCGTAATGGTCTTACCAAAATCCGGTACTTCCGGGATATACTTTCTTATATCGTCATCGAGTGTCAATTTTCCTTCACTTTCTAATAATAATATGGAGAAAACCGTAAACTGCTTGGAAACAGAGGCAATATGAAATATAGTTGAAGGAACTATTTGTATATCATATTCCAAATTTGATATCCCGTACCCTTTTTTATAAACAATTGCACCGTTTTTGACTACGGCAACCGCTGCTCCAGGTGTTTCCTTGTTGTCCCAGACTGTAAACAATTCATCAACCTGTCCATTTAAAGTAAACGCCCTGGGCTTTATTTTTTCAAGGGATATTTCATATTTACCAATAGGTTGATTCTCATCCAGCGGATAAACTTCCACAACATATTCACCATCAGCGGTGGAAGTTAATGTTATGTATTCATACCCGTTTTTACCATTGGGACTATCAAAGTCTTTAATTTTATTGCCTCTTACATCATAGGTAGTTATTTTTAGATCAACACCCTTTTGCATCAACTTAAAAAAGGCAAACTGATCCTGAGCCATGACCACCTTATATTGATGAGTTTCTGTTGGTAGTATTTCGGCAGAAATTGGACTTCCTTTGCTTAACTCCCCTTTCAGAAATTGAGCATTTAATGATACTGATAGAAAAATAATAAAAAGAGTAACTTTCGATTTAACCACGCAATAATTCATACTATGATTTTACTTTTTCTTGTTGAGTTTATACACATTTAAAACGACTGTATGTCTTATTTGTAACTCGGTTACTTCATTTTTACTTATCCAACACTTTACCTACTGATCCTTCCGGTGTCAACTCCAGTTGATATACATAATGAGGGGTTAATTCAGGTTCCTTCCTATGTGATACAAAAACTATTGTTGTCTGGCTTTCTTCCGATATTTTATTGACAAGGGCAACCACAAGAGCCGCGCTAATATCATCTAAACCAGCAGTTGGTTCATCCAATATTAAAAGAAGAGGATGTTTAATCATTGCCCTGACGCACATGATAAGTCGTTGTTGGCCTAGACTTAGGTCGTGAAAATAACAGTCTTTTTTGTCTTCCATATTTAATAAAGCCAGCCATTCCCCGGCTACCCTTAATTGGGCCTGACTGGGTTTTATATACAATCCAATTGAGTCTAAAAGACCCGAAATAAGCATATTTTCCAGGCTGTGATATCCCCTGAACCGGTCTACCATTGCAGGAGTAAAGTAGCCAATATTTTTTTTGATATCCCAAACGCTTTCCCCGCTCCCTTTCCGTGTACCAAAGAGGAATATATCCTGCCCGTAAGCTTTGGGGTTATCACCTGTAA
>CAZHWD010000009.1:0-2282 GCA_964536335.1 uncultured Eudoraea sp.
TCAAGTGTCTCTTCGAAATGATGTGGAGTATGATATGGTTGATGCTGCGCATAAATTCGGTTTGAAGGCCACCAATAGCATGGCCATGTTCCCGCCAGAATTGGGCAAACCTTTTGAAGATGCGGAACGGTTAAGGCTTCGGTTGCAGGAAAGGGGATTTGATGCCATTTTAACTGTGGCCATTATTGATGTCGAAGCTGAAAGATATGTGGGGCCTGAAAAGAGTTATGTGCCTCTGGTATATTACAACCGGTTTACAAACTACTATCACCGTACGGAAGTACTGGTTTATAAACCAGGTTATTTTTCCCTTAAAACAAGGTACTTCCTGGAGACAAATATCTACGAGCTCAAAGCCGGGAGATTAGTATGGTCAGGCAGATCCACCGTTTTTGATCCCCAGGATGTGGAAAGATTTGTCCCCCGCTATTCGAAGAAGCTATTTAAAGAATTACAAAATACGGGCATCATTGCCCATTGATTCAGGATATTATATCATAAACATCTAAAAACTATAGAAATGAAATTTACAAAATTATTGCTTGTTTTTGCATTTGCATTTTCCATTACAGTCCCTGGAATCACGCAGAATACGCTTTCTAAAATAATTAAGAACGGAGAGATTCGAATTGGTATGACCGGGAATCAGCCTCCTTATAGTATGAAAACGAAAACTGACAGGTTGATGGGCTATGAAGTAGACCTGGCCAAAATTCTTGCGGAGAGTATGGGCGTAAAACTAAATATGGTTGAATTGCCATTTTCTGAATTAATGCCAGCACTCCAGAATGGAAAAATCGATGCTGTCATGTCAGGCATGACGATAACTCCGGAACGCAATATGAAAGCACTTTTTGCAGGCCCATATACCCTGTCAGGAAAGTCTATTCTTACCAAATCAAAAGTGCTTGCTCAAATATCCGAAGCAGAAGAGGCAAACTTAAAAAAGTATAAAATTACCTGCTTGAAAGGCTCAACCAGTGAAAGATTTGTTCGTGCCTTTATGCCAAATACAGAAGTTATTCCAGTGGAAAATTATGATACGGGCGTGGATATGGTATTGAATGACCAGGCCGATGCGCTGGTCGCGGATGTTGCTATTTGTTTAGTGACCTTATTGCGTTACCAGGACGAGGGGCTCGTTACCCTGGAAGAACCGTTAACCATTGAACCCATTGGTATGGCCTTACCCCCTGGTGATCCGCAGTTTCTTAATCTGGTTGAGAATTACCTGTCCGCACTTGAATTGTATGGTGCTTTGGAATTATTGTATCAACTATGGTTTGAAGATGGGCAGTGGATTCTGAATATGAAGTAAGAACCATTGAAAGCAAATAGCCGTGAAATTTTTGACTTCAATATCCCTGGTGGAACCTTGAACCAAGACAACAAACCTGGAGAGATCCCAAAGAGTTATTATGTATAATATTAGCAGCATACTTCTGGTTACGATCCTTTTCATCGCTATTTTGCTATTCTATGAATTGGGTTTCCGAATAGGTAAATACAAACAAGAGGGTGCCGATAAAGTAATAAAAGAGCAAACAACTGCTATTCAGGCGGGAATCTTAGGGCTGCTTGCTCTTTTGTTAGGCTTTACTTTTAATATGTCGCTGCAGAGATTCGATAATCGTAGTCAGGCAGAGATAAAAGAAGCAAATGCAATTGGCACAACAATGTTGCGCACCAAATTACTGCCGGAACCTTTCAATACAAATGCTGCCCGTCTAATGGAGCAATACATAGATTTAAGGTTATTGATAAGTGATGTTGACCTTACCCGGATAGAAAAGAGAAGAGAATACAACCGTAAGACTGACAAGATACAGGACGAGTTATGGCAACTGGCTAATAAAGCTGCCGATATAGACTCGCGACCCGTTATTACCGGGTATTTTATTACTTCATTAAATGATATGATTGATGCCCGGGGAGAAAGAAATGCCATACTGAAAAGGCATGTTCCTGAAGCAATATTGTATCTGTTATTTATTGTATTTATGTTATCAGGCGCAATGATAGGCTACAGCAGCGGATTAAGTTTAAAAAGAGCTTATGTTCCAACAGTATTAATGACCTTATTGATTGTTCTTGTTGTGTTCATTTCAATTGACTTAGACCGGCCTAAACGAGGAATCATTAAAGTAAAACAAGATAGTATGCTGGAATTAAAAGAAATAAGGATTATTGTTAGTGAAAATGAATAAACCAGGTAATAGTATTTGTAGGCTCTGGATCCTGATTATTGTGGCTGGGATTATCCAATCATGCTCCACAAGCAA
>CAZHWD010000010.1:0-1657 GCA_964536335.1 uncultured Eudoraea sp.
CCATATTGAGGTGGATTATATTCCACATTACTGCCTCCCGGAATAACATCTTTATACTGCTCTGTGTTTATTACATTGGTTATTAATACACCTGTGAATCCTGCATCAAGTAATTGAGAAATTAACAATTTAATTTCATTCTCCGACATTTCTTTGGAAAAGTTTTCGGTTTTAATAACATCAACAGAAGATTCTGCGTTAACACCCCGGAGCCCCAGCTCATTAACAACCAATCCTTCGGCTCGTATACGTGCTATTTTGTCCTTGGTATGGGCTACAACTAAAACCTTATCATATTTTTTTTTGATGTTACTTACATTAGTAGATTGCCTAAGATAAGAATTGCCACAATCTGCAAGCAAAAAAGAAAAAAACCACAATATCATAAGGTTCTTAAACATGAATACAAGAATGAATTTAACTTGTGAATTTAAAAAAATATACTGATCTAAAAAATTGTAATGAGTCCTGTAAATTTACTTGCCAAAAGTACCTCAATCTTAGGTTTATTTAGCTATTACATCATAAAGTTGTATTGAATTCTTTCTGCCTCGCAATGCAAAATCTCCCACATTTTTAAAAGTGTGACCCTTTATACCTTTAACTCTTTCATATGCATCTTCAGAAATAAGTAAGGAGCTGTTGAAAATTTTGCACTGCTCCTGAATTCTTGATGCAACATTAATAGTATCACCATGATAAGCTATTTCACGCTTTATACTACCCACCTCTACTACAGTTACCGGACCAATATGTAACCCTGCTTTAAAGACAGGCTGTATACCATATTTAGTTTCGAAATACGTATTTTTATCTTTTAAAATACCTTCGTAGGCATTAAATGCTATTATAAAATCTTCGAGATGGTCATCTTTATCCAGATTCCATGACAGGACCACTTCATCTCCAACATATTGATATATATTGATATTATAAGAATCCATGACCGACAAAAAATAAAAGCAATCCTGAATAAAACTACTGTATTTTAAATGCCCTAATTGCTCAGCAATTGTAGTCGATCCTTTTAAATCCATAAACATAAAAGCACGTTTTTCCTCTTTGGGAGTGTGAAATCTACCCATGATCAATTTTTTCAAATTACCCTTCCCCAGTAACAGGTTTATCTGGATAACAATTATGATTACACTGTTTATTAAAAAAGAATACACCAGGTTAGCAAGAATTAGCTTTGTGGTTATAAATTCCATGAAGGTATTGCCATAAAAACCCGAAAGTGATATAACCCAATAGATAAGAAAATAGATACCAACCATCAGGCCTAAATGAATCAGCATAGATTGAAGTATATAGGTCCGAAATGATTTACTTTTACTAGCTAGTGAGAACTTTTCATAAATGTATTGTAAGGTTCCGAAAGTAGAACCTGCTAAAACAACAAAACCAAATTGAATTAAAAGAAAGATTATCGGGGAAACAGTTATGTTTAAGAGTTCTTGATCATAAGTGAAGTCAAAACCTCTGATTAGCCTCCAAATAAAGTAACCAATAAACCAGCCATTGATAAAAATCACAAGTTTCTTAGTCCATTTACTGTTCATAAGCTTCCAAATTGTTACATGGCAAAGGTACAATTCTAATGGATAAATTCTATCTTAAATATATGCTTTCATATGTACATTGAGTATTAAATATT
>CAZHWD010000011.1:0-5851 GCA_964536335.1 uncultured Eudoraea sp.
TAGAGTCAAACGAAACCTTTACCGTGACTTTGAGTAATCCTAGTGGTGGAGCAACCCTTGGCACAAGTACCGCTATCGGTACTATAAATAATGACGACAGTTGCCCTTCTTCTGCCCCTGTTTTAAATGGGGCTGTCCCTACAGAATTCTGCGATAGCAGCGGACAGGATTTAGATGCCTATACAAATACCCCGGCACCACCAAATTCTGTGCTAACATGGAGTACTAATTCTAACCCTTTAAATATAGGAGCACATTTAGCAAGTAGTGTAGTCTCAGTTTCTGATAGATACTACGGGTTTTTCTATGATGCCCTTAATTCTTGTGCCAGTCCAGTATTGCAGATAGACCTTGAATTTAACACAACACCTTTAACAGGTAGTGCTTCTCCTAACATTAACACTGCAGCCTGTAATGATAAAGATAGAGGTCCAGCAATAATAATACTGGATGACCTTTTAGATGGCACCCAGGACGCCGGGGACTGGGATTTTGTCTCCGGCCCGGAAACCGTGAATCCCAACGGTAGTTCGGAAGTTGATTTTGACAATAAACTGGTAGGAACCTACACATACACCTATACCACCAATACCGCAGAAGTGCCCTGTACGAATCAAGTTGTCACGGTAACCATTACGGTAACAGAATGTTTACGCGCGTGCGATGTTGCACCACCTCAAATTATCCCAGGCGTACCTACTGTATTTTGTGACGAAATAGACCCTACCCTTAGTTTAGATGATTACACAGATGGTAGCGCACCAATAAACACCATTTTAGTTTGGAGTAGGAATCCAAATCCGACAACTATTAACGACCATTTAAGTCAGGCCGAGAAAGACAATCCCACCAGTGGCACGTATTATACTTTTTTTTATGACGCGGACAATGAATGTTGGAGTCCCTCTTCTGAAATTACCATTGTGGTTAATGCCACACCAAATATAACAGCCACTACCGGTGAAACTATTTGCGGTCCCGGACCTGCAATACTTACTGCTGCAGGGGACATTCCAAATAGTCCCGAGGCCCCCAATTTTAATTGGTATGCTACACAGAACAGTTTGGTAGTTTTGTCGACTTTCGCTACTTACACACCAGATATAACCGAAACTACTACCTTTTGGGTAGAAGCTACCGCAAATGGGTGTACATCAGAACGTGAGGCTGTAACGGCAACTGTAAATATTCAACCATCACCGGGAGTCCCTACCAATGGTTCTGCATGCAATGTGGCTATAAACGGCCCTACAACTATTGATCTTGATGATCAGTTGAGCGGAGCCGATGCCGGTACCTGGGCCATAACAACAGATCCTTCAGGAGGAGGTGTTACAATTGATGGGCAGAATACCGTAGATTTCTCTGGGCTTACAGACGGGAATTATGTATTTACCTATACAACCACAGGAGCTATATTGCCCTGTACCAACCTATCCGCAGAAGTCTCGATTTTTGTAAATGATTGCCGTGTAGATTCAGATAATGACGGACTTACAGATGGGGAGGAAGCAACGTTGGGAACAGATCCTAACAATCCGGACACCGATGGAGACACCATTAATGATGGGGATGAGGTTATGAATAATACAGACCCATTAGATGCCTGTGATCCAAATCTTACCCCGGAATGCAATCCGGATCCTATAGATCTTGAAATAACTAAAAGTGTAAACGCTCAAATTGTCGTAATTGGACAGGAAGTTATTTTTACTGTTACCATAAACAATCTCTCGGATAGCAGGGTATTGAATGTACTTATTAGTGATGCACTGCGAAGTGGGTTTGAATATGTTTCTGAAACCAGTTCACTAGGGGTATATGACAATATCCTTGGAGAATGGACAATTGATGAATTACAGCCTTTGGAAAGTGCTACCCTGGAAATTACCGCCACGGTTTTGAGTGACGGGGATTATTCCAATACTGCTACGCTTGTGAGTTCTTTTCCAGAGGATGACAATGATACAAATAACGAGGATACTGTAACGGTAAGTATTGGTGCACCTGAAGAGGTAAACTTATTAATTGAAAAAACTGTGGAGAGCGCAAACCCATTGGTTGGCGAAGAAGTTGTATTTACCATTATTGTCACCAACCAATCATTGGAGGGCACAGTATCTCAAATTGTAGTTGAAGATATAATACCGGACACTGTAGATACTGAGTTCGAGTATGTGTCTCATACTGCTGACATAGGCGATTATACCCGTGCAAGTGGATTATGGGAAATACCCAGCTTACTGTTAAACCAGCAGGCAACACTACAGATTACCGTAGGGGTTCCCAGATCAGGTATTTGGGGCAATACCGCAACCATTATCAGTCCTCCTCTGGTGCCAGGAGCGAATCCGGAAGCATTTGCCCGAGTTAATGTAAGCGAGCCAACAAACACGGAACCCGGCTTCCTCTTTAATGAGTTTTCGCCCAATGGGGATGGAACAAATGACCTGCTCAAGATTAACAACCTGGAGGATTTTCCCGGCAATTCCCTTGAGATATTTAACAGATATGGAAATCAGATATTTGAAGCTCAGGGCATGACAGATGGGAATACCTGGGATGGAACAAGAAAAGGTGAACAGGTACCTGCAGGCACCTATTTTTATATACTGGATTTAGGAGATGGTTCAGAAATTAGTAAAGGCTGGATTCAGCTCATAAGATGATAAAAATAATGACTTGTACCTCAAGCAGATCTTTAGTTCGCAATGTCTTTTTATTACTTGGCTTTTTACTGGCTATGTTTAGTAAGAGTTATTCCCAGCAGGAACCACAGTACACCCAATATATGTACAATATTGGCAGTTTTAACCCTGCCTATGTGGGTACTGTAGAAAATATGGATATTACGGGCCTTTACAGGGCACAATGGATAGATATAGAGGGTGCTCCAAGGACAATAAGATTTGGAATTAATTATCCGTTTACCAATGAGAAAATGGGGCTTGGTTTTAATGTTCAGAGCGATCAGCTGGGTCCTACAACAAATACCATGGTAGATATTTCTTACTCATATCAGATAAACGTTTCAGCGAATACGAAATTGTCTTTTGGTATTGATGTTGGGGGTTCATTTTTAAATGTCGATTTCTCTAAAGGAACTTTTGAAAACCCCGGAGAGCCTATTTTAGGGCGGGAGCAAATCAACGAGTTTTATCCCACGGTAGGAGCCGGTTTATTTTTATATCAGGACAAATGGTACCTTGGTGTCTCCGCACCCAACTTTTTGCCTGGTGGCCTTTACGATGATGATGTAGCTCAGGTTTTAGATGATAAATTACAGTTTAATTTTATAGGAGGCTATGTTTTTGATTTATCCGAAAAGCTTAAACTTAAACCTGCTTTTTTAGCAAATTTTATTTCCGGAGCACCGGCAACTGTGAATTTATCAGCTAACTTTCTAATTAATGATGTGTTGACTGCCGGGGCTTCTTACAGGTTTGATAATGCGATAAGCGGTTTGGTAGGATTTCAGATATCCAACAGCATGTTTGCTGGATATTCTTACGATTATAACACCAATCCCATAGGAAAGTATAATAATGGTTCGCACGAAATAATACTTAAGTTTTATGTTGGAAGAGGTAGTAAAACTAAAAAGGATAAAAACGAGAACCTTAAGGGCAAACCAAAACAAATAGATTCACCAAGGTTTTTCTAAACGTATAGGCAATGAAATATAAATTCCTAATTCTGATTGCTTTTTTGTTTGTTAACAGCTTTTCTTTTGCCCAGGATAAAAAATCAAAAGGTGATGACTTCTTTTTTGCATACAAATACCCTCAGGCAATTATTGAATATAAAAAGGAGAAAAATGAAAAACCTTTAAGTAAAAGACAATTACTCAATTTGGCCGATTCCTATCTGCAAATGGGGAATTATAAAAACGCAACAGACACTTATTTAGAGGTATATAAGGAAGATACAAAAATATCCACTTATCATTTCAACAATATGTTGCAAGCCATGGCAAAAACTTCCGGTCAGGATAGGGTCAAGGCATTTTTGGCAACAAAGACCGATGTTTTGTCCAACGAATTGTTGGAAAACGCGGAATTTAATTATGAATTGCAGCTGTCTGAGAATGCCAATGATCTTAATTATCAAATTTTTAATATCAATTCGAATGGCCCTGCCTCAGACTTTTCACCATCTTTCTACAAAGAAGATAAATTACTTTTTACCAGTTCCAGGAGGATTAAACCAGTGAAGAATAGAGAATCCATTGAAGCAGAATATTTGAAAATATTTGAAGCCAATGTAGTTTCCGACGGTCAGATTCAAGGCCCTAATCCGTTCTTAGACATTCCCGAATCTAATTTCCACCAGGCAACACCTTTTTATTCTGAAACTATGGGTGCCATATTTTATGTGAGCTCGAATTCTGAAAATGGGTTGCTTACTTTTGACGGAAACGGTAAAAATAGTCTGACGGTTATGATGTCTACCGAAAATGAATCTTCACAATATTTACTTAGAGATCCAAGCACATCGTTCTATTATCCCTTTTATGACACAAATACCAGCAAACTTTACTTTGCAGCTAACTTTCCTGATGGATATGGGGGAACAGACATTTATTATGTAGAAACCAATGAGGGAAAAATTATGTCATCACCCATAAATTTAGGGTCAAGGATAAATACCCCTGGCAATGAAGTCTCACCATTTGTCTTTGAAAACAGTCTTTACTTTGCCTCGGATATCTTTTACGGGCTTGGAGGAATGGATATTTATAAATCGGAAATGCAAGGCGATGAATTTTTTAGTATTCCTATTAATTTAGGGCTTGGTCTGAATTCGGCGGATGATGATTTTGGCCTTATTATTAAGGACAATGAAACAGGAGGCCTTATCGGTTATTTTGCATCCAATCGTGCAGGGGGTAAAGGCATGGATGATATTTATGGATTTACCGTTGATGAAAAACCCGGACTAAAAACATTGGTGCTAAGAGGTCAGGTAAATAATTTAACCTCAAAAGAAGGGATTTCAAAGGCAGCGGTTAAGATATATGATACAGACCTAAACCTAGTTAAGGAAATTTACACGAAGGAAGATGGAACATACAGGTTGGAAATTCCGTGGAGAGAATCACTAATGCTTGAGGCCTCGAAAGAGCGATACTCATCTTCAATTCGGGCTTTTGATGAAGAGGCAATTCAGGATCTCGAGGATAACAATTTGGTTGATTTAGAGCTCCTGTTTCTGGATGACCTTGTAGAAGAGAAGGAAGATCAGACTGTAATTAAAATCAAGAAGTTCTATTTTCAAAAGGGCAGGTATGCCATAACTCCTGAAGTGGCTGCTGAGCTGGACAAAGCCGTGATTGCGGTAAAAAGTTTTCCTCAATTGCAATTGCGAATAGAGTCTCATACTGATAGTCGTGGTGGAAGTGCCACAAATTTCAGGTTGTCACAAAATCGTGCAGATGCTATTAAAGACTACTTAGAACAACAAGGTGTCTCACCTTCAAATATTTTGTATTCCATCGGTTATGGTGAGGATAGAATAATAAATTCTTGTAAGAGTGGGGTATTCTGTCTGGAACAACTGCATAATGAGAATGAGCGGCAGTTATTAGTTGTCTTAAATTACGATCTCATATTTTAAGTTTACTTCTTTATTGATAATGGTCTTGTGCATACTATCCGCATTAGTTACATAAATTCATGTAACACCTCTAGTGGCATAACATCTCAATAGGCAAATCAAAATTTTTATCTTGAATATCCATTAATTATTGGGAATACTTATATTTAGACAAATAAATAGTTATATGAGTAGTAATTCTAAAGCTAAAGGGTATTGGAAAAAAAACCTGCAATACCTTTCAATTTTGTTAGGT
>CAZHWD010000012.1:0-3685 GCA_964536335.1 uncultured Eudoraea sp.
CTGAATTTCTTTTTTGATACGTTCTTTGACACTGTTTTGTCGAGGGCTACCGTCCTTATTTAGCACATCTTTACTGTTTGCTAATTTTTTGTAGAGCTTACCTACCTTAGTTTTATAGCCTTTAATCAATTTATCTTTTTCCTTGATCGACGGGTTTTTAATCTCCTGATTATCGCTTTTTATGAGTTTAAAACCCGGATGATAATGCAGAGGATGCCTTTCCAGAGTATGCTTAAAAGTATTCTCCGAGGCACCCCAACGGCTTAAAATTGCCCGGCAGCATTCTACTGTACTGATCTCAATGTTGCTGGTCCAAGCTACACCACATGTTCTACGCTTACTGCTTTTATTCCATATAAACAAGTGCCTTAACTTAAAACAATGTTTCCCAATATCAGAATCTTGGCCGGGTAAATAGGTTATTATCTTTTCATCCTCAAAAACTGCATATGACTTACCATTGAATTCAAATTCTTCCTTAAATTTTTTGTCATCAATTGCTGCCATTTGTTTAGCATCGACATTTTTTTGCCAGGTTACAAAGGGGATGCCATCTAAAACAAGTCTTGAGAAAAAGCCAGCGTCGTAGCCCTCTCTGTCAAAGACCATAATCGGACAAGCCGGCAGATCACGGCGCCACTTTTCCCATAAAGAGATGATATAGGCTTTCATATCCCCCTTTCCTTCCTGTATTTCAAAATCTATGATGCGTCCTCTGCTATCACAAGTTACCATGTTCGTGCGACCAGGAACCGCTATACCCCTTTGCGTGTTATAGCTATAATGGAAGGGCTCTTTGCCCGTATAAGGTAATAGATGACCATCCGTGAACCATAGATACAACCCAACAAGACCAACCTTAATCTGATAACGAAAATAATCTGACAACACAGAAGACGAAAGCGCTTTATTTGAGGCACTGTAAAAGCACTGCCAAATTTTCGGCTTGCTGGGTAAACGGTTTATCCCTAATAGCTTTCCGGCTTCACGCGAACGAACATTTTTAACTTGTTCAATAGAACTTATTTCCTGAGCTGTCATTAACAAAAAAATCATAAAAATTTTGTAAGAACAACCAAAGTATCCCATCACTAATTGTAACCACTTCCATTTAGTGATTAATGCAATAAGATAGACAAATATGCCTGCATAACGGGTGGCTTCCCATTCATGCTCTTCAAAAAAAGGTTGTTGCTCAGCCTCTACTGCCAGCGCATCAGTATTATAACCAAAATTGAAAGGCAGCTGGCGATACTGGGTTTCACGCTGATCTTTTTCTTTTCGCCGAATAGCAGCTAATTGCTTACCCCGGTTGCCCGCAATTCGCCTGTTATTTTTAGAGTGTATTTTTCGCTGTCGCTGTTTGCTTTTGCTATTCGCAAGTGAGTATCCTTGAACAAAGCCTTCAAGACCAAACTGCTTCATAATGCCCTGATAATTATCGATGCTCTGACGACTGATATTTAGAGCCTTAGCCAAACGTGATTTTTGAGCACCAAGCTCAAGAGCCTCGATGATAAATATTTTTTTTCTTATTTTGTCGGATAAGTTGACCTTTTTTACCATTACGCCTTGCACAAAAAGAAAAGCACTTTGGGGGTAATGTTCTCTAAGCTCTAAAATTAACCCATGACCGATAACAAATTTATTCTTCTCCTTATTATTTTCAGTATCAGAAATTAAAGAATATTGCTTATTCATGATATTAAATCTCCTTAAAATTGTGTATAAGGATACATATCATGAAAAAAGCTAAAATATGGGTATTTTTTTTAATATTTTATTAAATATCAATAAGTTAAAAACTTAATTGTCCAAATTAAATTTTTTTCGTCAAAATTACAAATGTCCAACCTTTATATATAGTTGAATTATTTTAGGGGGTTAAATCAATATTTTATTAGTTGTTTCCGAGGTCTGAAATAATCACTAATCAAGGTTTATCCCGCCTGCCCAATGGAATCTTTTCACCCCATTCCATCGGGGTTAAATTGCTTTTGTTTTTATTTAACTGGGATTTGACACCAAATTTCTTCTGTTTTCTTAAAAGCCCTATTTTGCCCCCAAAAAGGTGCTTTTATGCACTAAAATCGACCCGTTTTTTGGCTTTTTTATAACCATATCAATAGCTTGCTGAGGTCCGACCCCAGGCGTCAGCAGCTGCGCCTTGAATGCGAGCATTTTCTGCTTTCCTTTACCAACGGCAACAGGACCCAAACCGATGGGGAGGAAGGTCTTCGCGTTCTGAGGGTTCTCAATGCCGCCCAGCGCTCTTTGAACAACAACGGCTGCAGCGTTGAATTGACACATGCCGGAAGTCTGCAGAAAAAAATGGCCCCTGGCCACGACACCTTAGCGTTTGATAAGTCGGGCGCGATAACCAGTATCAAACTTTGACTCTGTGTCCCGCAAAAGTTAACGTGAACCATAAATTTGCGCATGTTGTGCACGAACGGACCTCCATAATTTTTTCCAATGCTATAGTTAATAATTAAGATACGACCCTTTTGTTTTCCCATGAAAAAGATGAACTGATATGAGCGACATTGTAAAATTTGAAAACTTGCAGGATCGCATCATTGAAATCAGAGATCAAAAGGTCTTGCTGGATGTTGATGTTGCTGAAATTTATGGCGTTGAAACAAAACGAATCAACGAGGCCGTAAAGAATAATCCTGACAAGTTTCCAACCGGATACGTTATCGAACTGGATAAAACGGAATGGGCTGAATTGAAGTCGAAATTTTCGACTTCAATAAAAGGTGGCAAAGTTAAGCTGCCAAGTGCCTTCCCTGAAAGGGGCCTGTACATGCTGGCCACCATCCTTAAAAGCCAGCAGGCGGTACGGGCGACCCTTGCCATAATAGAAACCTTTTCCAAAATCAGAGAGCTATCTCGCAATGTAAAAACCCTATCCAACATAAAGGATAAAAAAAAGCAACAAAATCTGATGCAAAAAAGCGGAGAACTTATTGCCGAGCTTTTGGATGACGATCTGAAGACTACCGATACTGAAACTTCAATTGAAATGAACTTCGCTGTTTTGAAGTTCAAGCACACGATAAAGAAGAAAAAATGAGAAAAATCAGCATTGTCAACGGGTACCATCCCGTCGGTTTTTTCCGCGCCCTTAATCCCGAACCACTTTCATATTTTATTGCGTACCGGTCCCACACCGCTAAGCAGCGTTGAGAGTTCATCATGCAGCAAAAAAAGGTAAAAAAGTCCCTTAAAATTTATCCTCACACCCTGATAACAGATAACCAATAACCGATAACTGGTTCCTATCCCCTAATAACTTAATAACAGATAACTGACAACCGGCTTTTAATACCCAATAACCAATAACGAATAACAGATAACTATTTCTTTAGCTTTTTTTCTGATCTTCAAATCTTCTAAACTTCTTTCGCTTGTAGACTACTAATTTTTATCTGTGAACTCTTTGTCTGATTTTCTTAACCTCAAATCTTCTAAACTTCTTTTGTTTATCAGGACCCTGAACCCTCTATAATTCACTATTCAAGCTTTGACCCAAGCTTTCACAATATGATAAGATAATTGCAATTTTATTAAAGGCATGGTATTAATTTTTAAAATTTTCCAATGGAGAATAAAAGCAGAACGGATTAGGTTCCCGGGTGCAGGGAGTGGAATAAAAAAATAATTTATTGTCCCCTGGGTC
>CAZHWD010000013.1:0-2272 GCA_964536335.1 uncultured Eudoraea sp.
GCGCCCCATATTCCGGCAACAACAGCAGGTGCAAACAAGGCAACCTTCATAAGAATGTTATAGTCTGTTTTCAAAACATCCGAATTGATTGTAAAGGCCATAAAAATAGCAAGTACAAGATAGACTACAAGCCCTACACCAATAGCACTCAAAGTACCTACGGGAATTGATGTTTTAGGGTCTTTTAAATCCCCGCTCATAGCGATGCCAGCCGTAAATCCTGTAACCGCCGGAAAAAATATGGCAAAGACCACCTCAAGGGGTACGGAACCTTCGGTAGAAAACAGGGGTACCGATTCCGGTACAAACTCAGTTGATCCGGCAAAGATGGCAATCAAGGAAACGGCAATTGCCGCTAAAATAAAATATTGTGCTTTGAGGGCCAAAGACGTACTTATTAAAGCAATCACCGTTAATGTTAACAATGCAATGGTTCCTGTTATTCTGATATCATTGACAGACATGCCAAATCCGAAATACGCATTAAAACTTTCTGAAAAACCTACCAAATAGAGCGCAATAGAAAAGGCGGTGCCCACAGCTAAGGCGATTCCAATTGAGCCGCCTATGGGAATTCCCATACTTCGTGATAGCACATAATAAATGCCCCCGGCACCAATCTTTTTGTCGGTCGCTACAGAAGATACGCTTAAACCCGTAGTTACTGCAATTACATGGGCGATAATGATTATAACAATGGCGCCTAAAAGACCGGCATTACCAACTACCCAGCCCAAACGCATGTACATAATAACCCCTAAAATGGTAAGTATGGAAGGGGTAAATACTCCCGCAAAAGTGCCAAACTTCTTCTTTTCTGCCATGCGTTACGGTTGGTTACTTGTGATGGTTCACAAAAGACTGGTAATATAGCTAATATTTTTATATCCCTTCCAATGTTAAACATTCAAGAACACCATTAATAACAAGAGAAAAAGTGTGAGTAAATGAAATATAAAGTACCCTTTTTACTATATTTATTAGTATCATTATTTATTTCTCAAAACCTATGCGTTTAGTTTCATTTTTTTTAGTATTTCTTGTGTTGTTTAGCTGCAATATGGACAAGAAATCAACAAAGGTTCAAAATAAAGTAGTGCCCCAGCGTGCGGAATTGAGCAGAGACTCACAAATTTTTCTTGGCAACAGGTTGTTTTCAGAAAAAACATGTATTACCTGTCATGATGTAAACAAGGAAAAAATAGGGCCTTCGGTCAAAGAAATTATGAAGATCTATAAAGAAAAAAATGGAGATATAGTGGCATTTTTAAAGGGTAATGCCAAACCCATTGTAGACACCACCTACAGCCAGGTTGCTATCATGCAGGCCAATATTGACGGTTTTTTAAAAGGAATATCTGATGAAGAACTGAAAACCATAGCCACCTATATGCTGCATGTTGATGAATTAAACGCAGATTAGTATCGTTTGAAGAGGTAATTTCGGCGTAGGAGGGATGAGGGGTGTGACACCGATGAACGAGCTGCATGAATTGCTATTATAAAGTAACCAGCCATGATTAAATGCCTGCCAGTAACTGTAATACCTTACTTTTGCATAAAATTTGATTAGGATGCAATCGTTTGACGAATTTAAAATCTCTAACCAACTACGGTCTGCTATAACCGATTTAGGTTATACGAATCCAACACCAATTCAATCTCAGGCCTTTCCTGTAATTTCATCAGGTAAAGATGTTTTGGGTATTGCTCAAACGGGAACAGGTAAAACTTTTGCATATATGTTACCCATTTTACAAGCGCTTACATTTTCTGAAGAAAAGCATCCAAGAGTTTTAATATTAGTGCCCACGCGCGAATTGGTCGTACAGGTTGTTGAGGAGATAAAAAAATTTAGTAAATATCTCGATAATAGAGTAGTGGGCGTTTATGGCGGCACCAATATAAACACACAAAAAGCATTGTTAGAGGAAGGTCAGGACATTGTAATAGGAACCCCTGGCCGTTTATACGATTTGATATTAAGTCGTGCATTGCAATTAAAATCGATTAAAAAATTAGTCATTGATGAAGTTGACGTCATGCTCGATTTAGGGTTTAGGTTTCAGCTTACCAATATTTTCGATTTATTACCAACAAAGCGTCAAAACATTATGTTTTCGGCAACTATGACAGAAGATATAGAAGATATAATAGGTAAATTTTTTATTTCGACAGTAAAGATTTCAGTTGCCTTAAGCGGCACACCTTTAGAAAATATTACACAAAGCAGTTATGCGGTTCCTAACTTTTATACGAAAGCAAATTTGAT
>CAZHWD010000014.1:0-2112 GCA_964536335.1 uncultured Eudoraea sp.
AGCTTTGTCAAATTCATTTGAACAAAAGCTTGAGGAATAAAAAACCATCATATAGTGATGGGTTTTCCAATTTTAAAATGTTCGGGCGGGACAAACCGATCCCGATAACTATCGGGAGAGGTAATTCTTCGCCTCGAGTACGAATAGATAAAAACCAGTGCAAATGCACTAGTTTTTTGTTTGCGAACAATTTGCAAAACTTGTTTTAGTAAAGAAGTGAGCAAATATTAATCAAAGCCCTCGGCTTTGGTTTTTATCTTCAACACGTTTGAGTTGGGACTCACCCCGATAGCTTCTCCTTCGTAATACTATGGAGAAGGAGCCATCGGGGTAATTCTTCGCCTCGAGTACAGATGATTGCAAAAGCAAGCGGAAATCCGCTGGTGTTTTTGTTTCCAAAACTAAGCCAAAGGCACTTTGAGCGAAGGGTAAATAAACAAAATAAGACAAACGGTCACTCCACATATGCCAAGAAATAGTTTTGCAACGCATCTGTTGGAAAACGGAAAGGACAATAGACATATTCAGTCTCTTTTAGGTCATAGTTATACCAAAACAACAGAGATATATACACATGTGGCAAACAGATCATTCATGAACATCAAAGATTTATTATCTTAGTTTATATAAAGGATATATAGTTAATAGCTATATCCAATTGTTAGCTATAATATGATAATCTCAAAATATCATGTAAAACTTCTAATCCTGTATTCGATTGTACAGATGACAAGTCTATCACCTTTAAAATTATTAGCCCAGCCTGAACTCAATGCGGCCAAAGTTGACAGAAATGTCGTATTTGGTATGTATTCTGGCCTGGCTTTACTTATGGATATATATTATCCGGAAAATCCAAACGGTTACGGGATTATTCATGTCTCGGGAAGTTCATGGTCAAGGAGCTTAAGCCTTGATGCTAATATGCTTAACCACAAGAGACACGTGAAGCTTGAAGGGGAAGTGTTTGTTGAGGCAGGTTATACCTTATTTTCAGTAAATCACAGGGCGGTGCCCCGCTATATTTATCCTGCAGCAGTTGAGGATGTACAGCGGGCCGTTCGTTTTATTCGGTATCACGCAGATAAATATGGAATTAACCCGGATAGAATTGGTGCTGTTGGAGGCTCGTCCGGCGGACATCTTGTGTGTATGTTAGGCGTACTAGATGGAAACGAAATTCTCGTGGATGACACCCCAATTAATAGAATGAGTGCAAAGGTTCAATGTGTTATTGCCAGGGCGGCAACAACTAATTTTATGGTTGGAGGTATAGGAGAATCCTTTTTGGGCGTAAGCGTGAGAGAGAAACCTTCTACTATCGAATACAAAAGAGCACAAGAGGCCTCTCCAATCTTTCATGTATCTGCTGATGATCCGCCATTTTTATTAGTACATGGTGATAAAGATCCAATAGTGCCCTATGTCTTGTCTGAAGACATGTACAAAAAGCTACAGGAAATGAACGTCCCGGCAAAACTTATTACTATTGAAGGCGGGGTGCATGGTCCAGGAATCATTAATTCGCCTGAAGTGAAGAAAGAATTGGTGCAATGGATGGATAGACATGTGAAGGAGAGATGAAAGTTAAGGCTTGGGGAAAATAATAAACAGCATTAAAACGACCGTTTATTAAGGTCGTTGTTTGTAATTTTAAGGACTATTTAAATGGGATCACATCCAATCAATCTTGCAATTCGATTTATACTTGAACTAGCTGCATTACTTGCCACAGGAATGTGGGGTTGGAAACGGTATGGTGATGGATGGTTACGTTTTATATTAGCATTTGGAATACCAATTGTATTAGCTGTAATATGGGGAACATTTGCAGTTCCTGATGATCCAAGTCGTTCAGGTCAGGCTCCAGTTGTCACACCTGGAATTATACGTTTGATTATCGAATTAGCATTTTTTGGTTTTGCTGGTTGGGCGCTGTATGATGTAGGATATATCAAAACAAGTTTGGCAATGGGAATCATTGTCATTTTACATTACATTGTCTCCTATGATCGAATAATATGGCTTCTATCTCAATAGTAGAACCAAAGGATTTACAACTTATCAACTGAAAAATAAATCGACATGAAAAAATTTCTTATAATTTTAACA
>CAZHWD010000015.1:0-3039 GCA_964536335.1 uncultured Eudoraea sp.
ACCAGGTTCCAAAGGGCGAAATTCAAATTTGCCTTCGAAATCTGAGGAATCTATCATTATAACTTTATCGGGCTTCTGAAAATTTAATAATGCCATAGTCGGATTTGTGTTGTTTTTATTTAGAGTATAACTCCACGATTAATTGTTCTTTAATATTCTCAGGAATCTGTATTCTTTCTGGAATGGAAACAAAATTCCCTTCCATTTTATCATTGTTCCATGTCATCCATTCATACACACTGCTATTTGCATTAAGTGCATCTTGTATGGCCTGAAGAGATTTTGATTTTTCTCTAACCCCTATGACATCGCCAGCTCTTATGGAATAAGAAGGAATATTTACTAATTCACCATTAACAGTAATGTGTCTGTGAGAAACTAGTTGTCTTGCACCTCTTCTGGAATTTGCAATCCCCATTCTGTAAACTACATTATCAAGACGTGTTTCACATAATTGGAGGAGTACTTCACCAGTTACGCCTTTACTTCTGTTAGCTTTGGCAAATAGGTTTCTGAATTGTCTCTCCAATATGCCATAGGTATATTTTGCCTTCTGCTTTTCCATCAACTGGATAGCATACTCAGATTTTTTACCACGACGTCTGTTATTACCGTGTTGTCCCGGGGGATAGTTTTTCTTCTCGAAAGCTTTGTCGTCTCCGAAAATTGCTTCGCCGAATTTACGTGCGATCTTTGATTTAGGTCCTGTATATCTTGCCATCTTCTTTAAATTTGGAAATGTGATTATGAATTAAGGCTTATCCTTCGATAATCGTAATTGCACTTCCTGTGAATTAACCTTTTATATTTATGTAACTTAATTAAACTCTTCTTCTTTTAGGAGGTCGACAACCGTTATGTGGCATTGGTGTAACATCCACAATCTCAGTAACTTCAATACCAGCATTATGAATTGAACGAATTGCAGATTCTCTTCCGTTACCCGGTCCTTTTACATAAACTTTCACCTTTCTCAATCCCGCTTCATGAGCTACCTTGCAACATTCTTCAGCTGCTACCTGGGCGGCATAAGGAGTATTCTTTTTAGAACCTCTAAATCCCATCTTACCAGCAGAAGACCATGAAATAACATCGCCTTTTTTGTTGGTCAAAGAAATTATTATGTTATTAAAGGAAGCCGTTACATGGGCTTCACCAGCCGATTCAACGATTACCTTGCGCTTTTTAGCTCCTTTGGTACTTGTCTTTGCCATATTATGCTAATTATTTAGTTGCTTTTTTCTTATTTGCAACCGTTTTTCTTTTTCCTTTCCTTGTCCTGGAATTATTCTTGGTCCTTTGTCCTCTAAGTGGAAGTCCGGATCTGTGACGGATTCCTCTGTAACAGCCAATATCCATCAGACGCTTAATATTCAACTGATTTTCAGAACGAAGTTCTCCTTCAATTTTATAGGAGGAAACAGCATCACGAATACGACCAATTTCATCATCGTTCCAGTCTGATACATTGCTATCCTGATTTACCTGGGCTTTCTCTAATATCTCTTGTGCCCTGCTTTTACCGATACCAAAAATATAGGTAAGTGCTATGACACCTCTTTTTTGTTTTGGTATATCTACACCTGCAATTCTTGCCATAATTACCCTTGTCTTTGTTTGAATCTAGGATTCTTTTTATTTATTACGTACAATGTGCCTTTTCTGCGTACTATTTTGCAGTCGGCACTTCTTTTCTTTATGGATGCTCTAACTTTCATTTCGTATTTGTTAGTATCTATATGTAATTCTAGCCTTTGTTAAATCGTATGGGCTCATTTCCAGTTTTACTTTATCTCCGGGTAACAATTTTATATAATGCATACGCATCTTCCCGGAAATATGAGCAGTAACTACATGTCCGTTTTCAAGTTCCACACGAAACATAGCATTGGACAAAGCCTCTATAATACTACCGTCTTGTTCTATGGGTGCTTGTTTGGCCATAACTTAAGCAACTTTTCGGTTTTTACCTGATTTCATCAATCCGTCATAATGCCTGTTCAACAAATATGAATTAACCTGCTGTACAGTATCAATAGCTACTCCTACCATGATCAAAAGTGATGTCCCTCCATAAAATAGGGCCCATCCCGCCTGAATATCCATCAGCTTAACCACTACCGCAGGTAATACTGCTAATAGGGCGAGGAAAACTGATCCTGGCAGAGTGATTAGTGACATTATCTTATCAAGAAAATCTCCTGTTTCTTTCCCAGGTCTGATGCCTGGTATAAAACCACCACTGCGTTTCAGATCATCCGCCATTTTATTCGTGGGAACTGTAATGGCAGTATAGAAATATGTAAATATTATAATCAGCAACGCAAATAAAATATTATAGGCCAAACCAAAAATATCCTGAAACTGCACTTCCATCCATTGTCCTACTGCTGTATTATTAAAAGTTCTTCCTAATAACCCCGGCGCAAACATAATTGCCTGTGCAAAAATTATAGGCATTACACCAGAAGCGTTCAATTTCAAAGGAATGTATTGTCTGGAACCAGCAATGTTTTTTTCATAACCTCCGGAGGCCGTCCTCCTTGCATATTGAACAGGTATTCTCCTCGTTGCCATAACCAATAGAACACTGGCCAGAATAACAAGAAACCAAAGAATAACTTCTATAAGCATAAACATCAGTCCGCCTGTATTATTCGCCGTTCTGGAAATAAATTCCTGAACAAAAGATTGCGGCATAGTGGCGATTATACCAATCATAATAAGCAGGGAAATACCATTACCAATTCCTTTGTCTGTAATCTTTTCTCCTAACCACATGGCAAAGACACAACCTGTTACCAAAATAATTACTGAGGGTACTATAAAACTCAAGCCTTTACCTAATAGGAATGCACTATCCGGAACACCCAGGGCACCAAGACTATAGAGGTAGGCCGGAGCCTGCACAATACAGATACCAATGGTAAGCCATCTGGTTATCTGATTCTTTGTTTTTCTTCCACTTTCACCTTCCTTATCTAGTTTTTGAAGATAAGGCACTGCGATTCCCATTAATTGAACCACAATAGATGCAGA
>CAZHWD010000016.1:0-10831 GCA_964536335.1 uncultured Eudoraea sp.
GGATTTTCTTTGGCAGATTTGGTTAGATTATTGACCAGTTCCTCTGCCGAGGAATGGTTTGTTTTTTCCGGATGTCTTATCATAACCAACACACTCCCGTTTACTCCTGAAACACTACACATGGAAAAATTATTGCCACGGTTGGTTTCGTCGGGGCCGTAGGTAACTTCGCCCAAAACAGTAGACCACTCATTTTCAGAAAGTAATTGGCACGATGAAATGGATTCAGATTCTTCCGGAAGATCCCCTTGGGTAGCTGCTTGTTTTGATGAAGTTGATTGTTTACAACCGATCAAAAAGCTTAAAAAAATTAATAACATCAGGTTTTTCCTCAAAAGGATTTGATTTTGGGTACATAGTGCTATTGACATATCCACAATATTAAGAATGTTCCTTAGAAAGGGGTGTTACTAAATTTAATGAATATTTTACACTTTTTAGTTATATTCAGAAATAAAAAAGCCACCTAAAAAGTCACCAAGCTAAATGTTTTTTGCTTCAAAATCCAGAGCAGCATCCAATCCTATTTCCACTCCTTTTATTGTTTTTACATAACGAATGGCTAGTAAAGCTCCTTTAACAAAGGATTCATAGGATGTACTGCTGTGATGTATGGAGAAAATTTCACCCTTATTGCTAAATGCGACCTCCTGATCAGACAACATTCCTTTCATGCGCAGTGAATGAACACGAATCCCTGAAACCAATCCGCCACGTGCTCCTTTTACAACTTCAGTGTTGTCTTTCTGTTCTGCTGAACTCCTATACTTTCCCATTCTCATGGCAGTGGCCAATGCCGTACCTGACGGGGCATCTGGCTTAGTATCTTCGTGCCGCTCTATGATTGCTGCAGAATCAAAATAAGGTGAAGCCATTTCAGCAAAACGCATCATCAGCACTGCTCCTATTGAAAAGTTAGGTACGATCAGACATCCCTGATCATCTTCGCCCCAGAATGATTTTAATTCTTCTATTCGATCTGCAGTAAACCCAGAGGTGCCAATTACAACGCACATTCCTTTGGCATGCCACTTCTTAAGATTTTCCATCACTACTCCAGGATGTGCGCATTCAACCATGATTTGAGCATCCACTTTTTCTTGCGAATCATCGACCGCAATCCCCGCCACAGTTTTACCGGCATGGCCTGGTGCATAAGCACCGGTAAGTTGCAGTTCGTTTGTGTTTGAAATACCATGTGCAATTACACTGCCCAATCGGCCCATTGCTCCTGAAACGGCTACTTTCATAATGCTTTTGTTTTATAGTGTATTTTCAATATGTGATCTACTTGTTCAACAGTTTTAAATGCATCTTCTTTGGAAAAGCATAAAGGAGGTTTTGTTTTCAATACACTGTTATTCGGACCATCAGTACTAATAAGGACATGTCGATTTCTTAGTTCGTTCTTAATATGATGTGCCAGCCCGGTATCGGGCTGCATACTATTATCCTTCACAATTTCAACCCCAAGATATAATCCGGAACCCCTTACATCTCCAATACAAGGATACCTCTTTTGAAGCCCTGATAATAATGATTTGTAATATTCCCCAACAATTTTAGCATTTTCCTGTAAATTTTCTTCATCAATAACTTCCAGAACTGACAGGGCAATTTCGCAAGACACAGGGTTACCCCCAAATGAACTAAAGAACTCCACTCCATTTTCAAAAGATGCCGAAATTTCTGAAGTGCAGACTACAGCTCCCATAGGATGTCCGTTTGCCATGGGTTTTCCAAGAATTATCATGTCGGGAATAACTTCCTGAAATTCGTATCCCCAATAATGATCCCCTGTTCTGCCAAATCCTGTTTGTACCTCATCATCTATACAAATACCTCCCTGCTTTCTTATTGCCGGATACAGGTGTTTTAAATACCCTTTTGCCAAAGGCACCTGCCCACCACAACCTATAATAGGCTCGCTTATAAATGCTCCAATTGGTGTCTCTGAATTTTCAACCAGTTTAATGGCTTCTTCCGCATAACTTCTTCCGGCACTGCCATTATCATTAGTATACTTACCACTGTAAGTATCGGGAATAGGTGCTACTAAAATATGCTCTTTTTTTCCTCGCCCTTTCGGATTATTAAACTTATAGTAGCTCACGTCAATAGCGGCCCGGGTGTTCCCGTGATAACCATGCTCCATGACCATTACTTTTTCATGACCGCTATGGATATTAGCCATACGAAGTGCCAAATCAGTAGCCGCGCTTCCTGAGTTCACAAAATATACTTTGTTCAGTGAATCCGGAAATTTCGATAAAAGTTTTTCCGCATATTCATTTAAAGAATCGTATAGATACCTTGTGTTCGTATTTAGTTTAGCCATTTGTCGCTGCCCCGCCTCCACTACCTTAGGATGAGAATGCCCAACATGCGGAATGTTATTGTATGCATCCAAATAAGTATTCCCATAGGCATCGTACATGTATTGAAATGCAGCCCCTTTCATATAAATAGGCTTATCATAGCTTACTGAAAGTACTGAACTCATATGTTTATTCCTCTTCTCTATTATCTTTTCAACAGGTGGTGGATTTTTAGCCGGAAATCCGGCTGCCTCACGAAAACAATTTTCTGCAGCAATAGGATTTATAGTCAACCAACGATATAGCATTTGCCATGCATTTTTTTCGCTCACAAAGGCATATTCATTATCCGCATTTTTTGCTCTGGTATTGGCAGAAATACAGACACTTATACAAAGTCTGGCAGCAATGAGATAATAAAGTACTTCTAATTCTATTTCTTGAACAGCTAATATTTCATGATATGATTTTAGTACTATAGAGGCCCATTCTAATGGATTATCTTTATCATAGCAGGCATAAGTGATTGCAATCGCCAATTCATTGATGAGAAAGGTGTGCGTCATATCACCAAAATCTATAATTCCGGAAACTTCTTCCTGTGCAATCAGGACATTCCATTCATTGGCATCATTGTGGATAATAGCTGTTCGTAACTCCGGGAGGAAAGGCAGGACATTCTCCTCATATTGTTTAAAATAATAATGAACGATACTTCTATCTTTATTCTTCGGAATATTTTCCAGGTATTTTTTGCTCAGATGCAGGTGCTGAATATCCCATATTAATTTCCTGGCTGCAATTCTGTAATCAGTAAACTGTTGAAGTTTCAGGTCTAATTGGGCGAGAAACTTACCGAAAGATTGGAATAACTTTTTTGTATGCGGTACCTCCTCGAGAAACTTACCTTCCAAATAGGATAACATTCTACAGATAGATTCCTGTCCATTGATATTTACTAAAGCTGTATATCTTTGGTTCTTTGAAGGAATGGGAGTTTGTATGCTCCTCTGGCCTTCGTTTTGTAGAAATAGAAGTGCGTTGTTTTCTGCCTCTACCAATGTCAGTGTATCCTGGGTATATGGATACGTTTTGAAGATATATTTCTCTGTAAGCGTTTCAACAAGGTAGTTGGCATTGTCTAAGCCACTAAGTTTTTCAACTTTTATAGCATTTATACCAAATTGTTCATGTAAGATTGTCTTCATCGAAGCTTCAAAAATAGTGTTAAAAGGGTTGCCATAGGAATCAGGATTAAACGCCCTAAACTAGCAAAAAAGTTAGTGGAAACAAGGTGTGTACACTAAATTATTCTTAAATTTTTTGCTTCCAAATGAGTACAACTTTAGATAATAGTCTATCTAAATAATTTATTTCTATTTGTTTTTAAAGGCAATTCAGTCTCTTTGATTGGAAACTATAAAATATTATCTTGTGGTATGACCAGAAAAATCAGATTCTTAAACTTATTGCTTGCACTCGCAATCTTATATGGATGCCAGCAATCTACCTCAACCCTATCAGTAAAATCTCCCTCAGAAAGTAATGAAGTTCTACTCTCATTAGACAATGAAGGTGGCGTATATTATCAGGTTCTTCACCATGGTGAGGTCGTAATCGATACCTCCTATTTAAGTTTTGAAATTAAAGACCAGCCTGCTCTGGCCAAAGGAATTAGGATAGTAAGTTCAGAAAGCACTTCTCAAAATGAAACCTGGGAAATGCCCTGGGGGGAGCAGCGTGAAGTGGCAAACAATTATAACCAGATGACGATTCATCTGGAAGAAAAAGAATCACCAAAAAGAAAGTTTGATGTTATTTTCAAGGTCTATGATGATGGACTTGGTTTCCGGTACCATTTCCCTGAGCAAGAAGGACTTTCTGAGGTAATCATTACAGATGAAAATACCCAGTTTCAGCTTACCAGCAATCCTATGGTTTGGTGGATACCCGGAGATTGGGACATTTATGAGCAACTGTATAGTACCACGCCATTCAATAAGATAGATGCCACAAGTAAACGGAACCATCCTAATCTGGCGGCTACCTATATTCCGGAGAATGCCGTGAACACGCCTGTTACTATGAAAACAGAAGATGGCCTTTACCTGAGTTTTCACGAAGCCAACCTTACAGATTATGCCGGCATGACGTTAAAAATTGATACCGTGAATCTTTCGATGCAAAGTGAGCTGGTAGGCTCAGACATTACCGGATATAAAGTAAAAAGGGAAACCCCTTTTAATACCCCCTGGCGTACCATACAAATTGCAGACAGAGCCGGTGATCTCATTGAGTCCAAATTAATTGTAAATCTAAATGAGCCTAATGAATTGGGTGATGTTTCCTGGATAAAACCAATGAAATATGTTGGTATCTGGTGGGAGATGCACCTTGGGAGGAGTACATGGGACTATGCAGGCACTCAGGATATGAATAGCTGGGAAAATCTATCAAATGCGAAACCTACAGGAAATCATGGAGCTACTACCGAAAATGCAAAAATGTATATTGATTTTGCTGCCGCTAACGGGCTTAAAGGACTGTTGGTAGAAGGTTGGAATACAGGATGGGAGCATTGGATAGGGTTTGAGGACAGAGAAGGTGTATTCGATTTTGTCACCCAATATCCGGACTATGACTTAAAAGAAGTTGTACGCTACGGAAAAGAAAAGGGAGTTGATTTGATTATGCACCATGAAACATCAGCTGCACCACGCACCTATGATCAACAAATGGATGCAGCATATATGTTAATGGATTCATTGGGTATCCATGCTGTAAAAACAGGTTATGTGGGTAAACTGATCCCGAAAGGGGAATACCACCACGGACAATGGATGGTGAATCATTACAGAAGGGCCTTATTAAAAGGAGCAGAACACAAGGTGGCTATCAATGCACACGAACCTATTAAAGCTACCGGGATACGGAGAACCTACCCGAATGCTATTGCGCGTGAAGGTTTGCGGGGCCAGGAGTTTAACGCATGGGCGACAGATGGGGGTAATCCCCCGGAGCATTTGCCTATTGTGGCCTTTACACGTATGCTTTCCGGACCCATTGACTTTACACCCGGTATTTTTAAGATAAAACTGGCACCTGATAAACTAGAAAATCAAATTAATACCACCCTCGCACAACAACTCGCATTGTATGTGGTTATCTACGGTCCTGTGCAGATGGCAGCAGATCTCCCTGAAAATTATGAAGGACAAGCTGCCTTTCAGTTTATAAAAGATGTAGGAGTGGACTGGGAACAAAGCAAAGTACTTGATGGGGAAGTAGGCGACTTTGTAACCATAGCCCGGCAGGAAAGGGGAACCGAAAATTGGTTTATCGGATCCATTACCGATGAAAATTCACGTGAGATAAAAATTAATTTAGATTTTTTATCACCATCAAAGAAGTACAAAGCCATTTTGTATACCGATGGAGAAAATGCGCATTGGAACGACAACCCTGGCGATATTGAGATTCAGGAAAAAGATGTAGATAATACAACCATTCTAACTATTCAAATGGCATCCGGAGGTGGAGCCGCTATAAGTTTGATTCCAACTGAATAAGAAAGTAATGATCTTAGTTTTTTGACAAATTTGTTCCGTACTTAAAACTGTTTCGAAAGAAAATCCTATTGAATTGACTAATCATACTCTAAATGAGTTGCACCATAATAAGCCGCTCCCAGGAGAGGTGTCTTGTCATTTAAAACTACCTGTACCGGCATTTGATGAAGCAATGGATTCATTCGCCCAGCATCAACAAAGTTCTCCGAAAAAACTTCCCGGTTTATCATCCTGAGTATTTTTGGAACAATCCCCCCTCCTATATAAACTCCTCCTGTAGCCTTGGTCTTTAAGGCAAACTGGGCAGCTTCTATAGCCAGATAACGCACAAATAAATCCAGGGTTTCTATACAAATCGGGTCCCTCTTTTCATGCGCAACAGTGGTAATCACCGCTGCCGCATCGCCTTGTTGCATTTTATCCTGAAGCCATTTGGGTTCCGGAATTCCCCTGAAACCCCTTAAAAATTGATAGATGCCATAAATACCGGGGCCGGATATAATTCGTTCCCAACTCACATGTCCAAATTTTTGATGCAGGTATTGCCATACTTCCCAATCCAAAACACTGCGAGGACTAAAATCGCAATGTCCCCCTTCTGTAGCATAGGGATGATAATGGGCCCCATCCCAATACAGTCCGGCCTCTCCAAGGCCCGTGCCCGGCGAAATGATGACAGCGTTCCCAGGTATATTTGATCCTTCTTTTAGAATTTCAAAGTCCGTCTTCCGAAGTGCCGCCAGGCCATAGGCATTGGCCTCCATATCATTGATAAGAGTAACCGAATTAACCTGGAGTTCCCTACTAATTTCTTCACTATCTATTTCCCACGGAAAATTTGTCCCTTTTACTTTGCCTTTGATTACAGGGCCGGCTACGCCCAGGCAGATTCCATTTATGACAGGCAACTTATCCCTATGAAAAGAACACACCATCTCCGTAAAAGCATTGTAATCCTTGGTGTGATATGATTTCTCCCTTATTAATGTAAGTAGTCCTTTATGGAATTCAAAAAGCGACAGGTTCGTTTTGGTTGCGCCAATATCACCTGCTAAAATGACGCCATTGACATTAGCGGTATTTTTATTAACCGGAAAGGCCAATGGTATTTGAGAATCATGCATAAGTGGTAATGAATAGCTCTCCTTTTTTTTCATAATAGTGATCTGTTAAGCATTGGTAATGATCTTGTACAAAAATATAAGCACGATGCTATAGTGCTGGTAAGTACTTTCATTTATAACCGTTTAAGGCAGATATTACCAATCGGTATACAAATATCTACTGGTTACTAATGGTTTAAAATGATTTAAGTCATTAGGAACAAATAATACATTAGTCGTTAAAGTGAAATAAATTAAATTGAAGAATGGGAAAAGCATTAAACTACCTGTGGTTCCTCATCCAATCGCATGGCTACAATTATTTTACCAATAAAATAACCAATAATAAATACGGCTGCAGCAATGCCTACAATAAGCAGCATTGCGCTCCATACCTCTGTAAGTGGTATACTGTTAGTGGGAATTTTTTCCAAAATCTTTATGCTTCTGAAAATTCTAAATGGAAAACTAAAATAACTAATCAGAGCATCCTTGAATTCACTAAACGTATAGAACATATAGACATTGCTGGAAATTCCATAGGCTATAATACTCAAACCAAACCCAAACATTCTGCTGTATGTTTTGCTATACTCAATTTTGTCAGATTTTGTAATTATCCCATTTGAAGGAAGCCCATTTTCCATTATTGATTCTTTTAAACCTTCCTTGTTTCTGTATTTTTTTACATATTCACGTGAATAGTAAATCCAGCAAAATATTAAAAAAAGAGGTGTTACTACAACAATCAGTGTAACGCAAAAAAGCAGAAGTATTGTAACCAATTCACTAAGTCCGTCATAATTGAAATAACCCTCAACTGGAGACTCGTTAGCTTGCAAAGCATAAATGGTTTTTACAAAAAAGTTATTATAATTAAGAACTAAGTGGTTCATTCAAAAGTACTATAGAATTAAAGTCAATTTTAGCTATTCAATACATTCACAATACAAACTCAAACTCATTCTGCAAATACTGAATTAGTCCAAATCAGAAACATTCTTTTAATCTTACTCAATTTTACGCAATATTTGTCTATTAAGCCAATGGAAAGTGACAGAACTGTTCATTCCTTGTCCCAATGGGCAGATTTATTTATCTAATAATCCCCAATTCATGAAAGTTTTAATTTCCTTATTAAAAAAATTACTTCCGTAAAACAATTAACACTAACTTTATCCTAATAAGATAAACATATTATGTCAAAAGGTAGAGACTCCAAGAAAGCTGTCAAAAAAGAACCGCTCTTAACTGCAAAAGAAAAAAAAGAAGCTAAAAGACTTAAGAAAGCCAAAAAGGGATAACTTTTAAATTTTATTTCAGGGCATCACATAAGGAGCTTAAATTGGATTATTTGTAATGGGGCGAGCTGATCAATTCTATCTTTGAATTCAGTAAATAACCTTTTCATAAAGCTTATTATAGGAAGATGGTGAACCAAATGGTTCTGTGATAAAGTCACCAAGCTAAACATGACAAGTTTAGTGGCACGAAAAAGAGAAACTTATTTTTATAATTAAATTACACATCCTTCTATGTGATTTGGACATATTGGTCAGCATATGCATCCAAGTGATATCTCATTGAATTTTACGTCATTGTGGGAGCTTAAAATCTCAACAAGCTCAAAAAAACAGATCCACCGATTAATCAGTTGTTATGAATTAAAACATGACTATTTACCGACTAAACAGATATTCATAAAACGTAAAAAACTTTTCTGAAGTTTTCTTGTGTATAGACGTATTTTAACTAATTTTACCCTGTTTTAAAACCACTGATAACTCAAATCTTTTCCTGATGAAAAATCTAAAGATTTTATATGCGATGATTATACTATGCTTAACATTTAGCATAAATACAAATGGTCAATCTAATTCTAATATTGAAGCGGGTGTTCGTTTTGGCGACAATATTGGTATAGATGCAACTATACCTCTCGGGATCTCTCCAAGGCTTCACCCTACTGTATATTTGGATAATTTTGGTGTAGGGGCCTATTTTGATTGGATGTTTGCACTTACTGATGGGCCGGAGGGACTAAAATTTTACCCCGGCGTAGGACCTGAATTTTTCTTTGAAAATGATTTTGATTTTAATATCGCTGGCAATTTCGGAGTGGAATATTCCTTTAAATTTCCTCTGACGATCGGATTTGATTGGAGGCCAGGATTTGCGGTTACAAACGATTTTGACTTTTATACCAGCAATTGGGGAATTATGGCAAGATATCGCTTTAAAGAAGGAGGGTTTAAAAGAGTAGATTAGCCCTTAATTAAAATGCCCAACCTCAAAAAAAGATATATTTAGCAGGCTTAATCCGGAGTGAAATAGTAAATTCTATTGCCCCCTTTTGCAAACATGATGTT
This sequence comes from uncultured Eudoraea sp., assembly GCA_964536335.1. GTDB lineage: Bacteria > Bacteroidota > Bacteroidia > Flavobacteriales > Flavobacteriaceae > Eudoraea. The sequence continues at coordinate 9,360 of CAZHWD010000016.1, forward strand.
ACAAAAACCAAAAAAGAAGAAAAAGACAACCCGGTAAAGAAAAAAAATCAGTAAACACCAATTGAAATCCACTTACAGTTCCTCCTTTTAAATCTGAATTCAAGTTTTATTATTGACTAATGGCCAGCACATTACCTATAATAAAATTTTAACAATTTTTATCGCTTAAAAATGACTCCTTATGATAGGACGAATCCCAATTAGTTTAATGCTCCTAATCATTACATGTGCAGCAAGTCATGCACAAACAGATACACTATTTTTAGATACTAATACTATAATCGTAGGGGAAGTTAAATCTATGAAGAAGGGAGTCTTGACCATAGAGACCAATTACAGTGATTCTGATTTTAACATAGAATGGTTAGAGGTTAAAAAAATCTATACCCAATCTGTTTTTTTGACGAGCTTAACAAACGGTAGCCGAATTGTGGGCAGTCTAAGATCTAATGAGGATAACTCCATTAATATTACGAATAGGGAAGGTACCGTTGAAACAGAAGTTCAGATACCCGAAATAGTATTTCTGCAGCCTCTTAATGAAGGGTTTTGGAGCAGGTTAGATGCCGCTGTTGATTTTGGGTTGAGTTTTACTAAAGCTAATAATTTAAAACAATTCACCTTCGGTACAAACTTAAAATACACCGAAGACAAATGGTCGGCATTGATCAATGCCAATATTCTTCGTTCTACACAGGATAATGCTGCAAATATCAAACGAGAGGATGGCTCTTTCGTTTTTAATTATTTTCTTCCAAAAGACTGGTACTTGTCACCTCAAGTTTCATTGTTGTCTAATACAGAGCAACTTTTGGATTTACGAACTATTCTTTCGATGGGTGTTGGAAAATTCATTGTCAATACCAATAAAATGTATTGGGGCGTGTTAACTGGTCTATCCTATAACAGCGAACAATTTTCCAGTGATGCGGAAGACAGATCAAGTGTTGAAGGCATATTAGGGACTGAGCTCAATATGTTTGACGCAAAAGACTTGAGCATAATTACGCGTTTATTGACATATCCCAGTTTAAGTGAAAACGGTCGTTGGCGTGTAGATTGGAATTTTGACTTGAAGTATGACCTGCCACTTGATTTCTATGCAATAACGGGGATTACTTTAAACTATGATAACCAACCTACTCCCGGGGCAAGTGATTCGGATTATTACTGGAAACTGGCCTTCGGTTGGGAATGGTAATTGCCTTCGTGTCTGAATAGCTGAAATAATTGCCACTATCATCTGAACAGACTTTATAGAATTAATTCACATAAATGAACAGTTTCACTAATTCTTAAATTTATTCAATGGCAATTATGTAGTTATGACCATCTGCTAAAATCTATAACAATTTATCGGCTACCTCCTGCCAGCTATTAACCCGTTCAAACCCATTTGTATGTATATTATGGGGTGAGCTAAACATAATAGATCTGCCATCAAAGTTTTCGAGGTTGTATTTCCGGTCATC
>CAZHWD010000017.1:0-12605 GCA_964536335.1 uncultured Eudoraea sp.
CAGGATTACCTCCGCTGCCCGTAACAGCAAAGTCAACCGATGCGGCTCCTGATATATCCCCAATACGTGTCAGACCAAAATCGAAAGCCGTTGATCCACTGTTACCTTCCGATTGAGTTACACCACTGCCAATGGAGATCTGGCTGTCGTCATCTACAAAACTACTGGCACCAATCGCTTTTATTAACAAGGCGGGAGGAGTTGGACTGCTCAGAGTCACAGTCACAATCTCATCAGGCTCAATAACTGTGTCTCCATTAGTGGTAACTGTTATATCCTGGGAAAGTGTAGTTGTCCCATCTAAAAATGTTAGTGTATCTGAGGTACCGTCCTCAATGCCTCCGCTAATAGTATAATCAATGGTTAAATCATACCCTAGAGGAGCAATATCAATTGAAACAGTAAAGGTAAGTGTAGTTACACCAGTATTCCCTTCGTCGACTGGGACAGGATCATTAATACTTATAAGTGGATCTTGCCCATATCCATTAGCTATGAAAAGCAAGAACAGCCCTGCAAACGAAAGCCTTTTTAAAAACTTTGTTCGGAAAACCCTTAATAAAAATTTATCTCTAAGGTTTACAACCATATTTTTCTTCATTGAATTCATCAAAATTCAAACCATAGCAGTTAATGCAGTTTAGGTGAAAAAGGGACATCAATAATACTAAAATTGTAGCCCTCAGACTAATAAAAAGGCTTAAAACTGGCTTTTTCGGTTGAAATACTAAATCTATGCTTAATTCTCCTAAGATACTAAGGCCGATGTGGTTTCTGCTGCGGGCTCAATTTTCTTAACCAGCCCCTGTAGTACCTTCCCAGGGCCTACCTCTGTGAATAGGGTTGCACCATCCGAAACCATATGCTGAACACTTTGTGTCCACTTAACCGGGGCAGTAAGTTGAGAGATCAGATTTTGTTTAATTTCATCCACATTTACAACAGCCGTGGTTGTAACATTCTGATAAATAGGACAGCTAGGTTTACTAAAATTCGTATTCTCTATTGCCGCAGCCAATTCTTCCCTGGCAGGCTCCATAAGAGGTGAATGGAATGCTCCGCCGACCGGCAATATCATGGCCCTGCGTGCACCTGCAGTTTTTAAAACCTCGCAAGCGCGATTTACCGCTTCTATTTCACCTGATATGACCAATTGTCCGGGACAATTATAGTTTGCGGGGACAACAATACCCTCTGTTTCTTCGCAAATTTTTTCCACCACCTCATCTGCCAGCCTTAATACAACCGCCATAGTACTTGGAATAAGTTCACATGCTTTTTGCATAGCCGTTGCCCTTTGTGAAACTAATGACAAACCGTCTTCAAAGCTTAAAGCTCCATTAGATACTAATGCAGAAAATTCACCTAATGAATGACCGGCTACCATATCCGGCTTAAAATCTTTTCCCATCATTTTACCCAAAATTACCGAGTGTAAAAAAATAGCAGGCTGGGTAACTTTTGTTTGTTTTAAGTCCTCAGCAGAACCTTGGAACATGATATCTGTAATGCTGAATCCAAGTATGTCATTGGCTTTTTCGAATAGTTCCTGAGCCAGGTTGGATTTTTCGTACATATCGAGGCCCATTCCAGAGAACTGCGCCCCTTGTCCGGGAAAAATAAATGCATTCATTTTAATCAATTTTTTGGTTGTTCAAAAATAATCATTATTGCGTTCTTAAAACTAATTTTCTTTAAACCAAGCTGAATATTTTACATAATTATTTGCTATCCTGTCTATTTCCCCAGAACTCAATTCCACACTGATATCCTTGATCTTTTTTGCTGGCGTCCCGGCAAAAACTGATCCCTCAGGCACATGGGTTCCGGCGATTACCACGGCTCCTGCTGCAATAATGCTGTTACTTTCTACCACACAACCGTCCATAATAATACTACCCATGCCTATTAAAACATTATCCTTAATGGTGCAGCCATGCACCAGGGCATTATGACCTATTGAAACGTTGTCCCCTATGGTCGTAGCTGATTTTTGGTAGGTTCCATGAATAACAGCTCCATCCTGCACATTAACTTTGTTCCCCATCGTGATATAATTCACATCACCCCTCACTACAGCGTTAAACCAAATGCTGCACTGATCCCCCATGGTGACTTCACCCACAATAGTGGCATTTTCTGCGATAAAACAATCCTCACCTAGCTGTGGTGTTTTACCATTAACTGTTTTAATGATCATAACAAATAGAAATCTTTAGGTACCGGTTAAAGTCCGGAAAGTTATTCAAAATACGATAATAATTGTTTCTTTTTGGAGGCGGAAACCAATAATTCTTTTCCGTTAGATACGATTACACTCCCCCCTTTACCTTTTCTATATTTTATAACCTCATTTACATTTACGAGGTATGATTTATGGATACGGGCGAAGGGATAATTGGCAAGAGCCTCTTCAAAGTACTTTAAAGTCTTGCTTACCAGTAATTTTTTGCTTTCCAGATAGATTTCGGTATAATTGTCATCAGCCTTACAATAGAGGATATCGGAAATATTTAATACCTGAAAACCATCTTGTTGCGGCAGTGTAATTTTACCCTCGGCCTTATTTAATTTCGATTTAAGAATCCGATCCTCCAATGCATTTTCTTTTTCCTTTATTTCCGTCACATAGAAAACCGATTTAATAAGTTCATCTATGTTAATAGGCTTCATTAAATAATACGCGGCGTGATTGTTTAATGCTTCCAATGCATATGAATTATAAGCCGTTACAAATACGGTTTCGAACGATCTTTCCGGCAATTGATCTAATAGGTCAAAGGCATTTCCAAAAGGCATTTCTACATCTAAGAAAACAACATCCGGCTGTGTTTGAGTAAGTAGCTCCAGACCTTCCTTGACGCTTGCCGCCTCACCCAATAGATTTACATTTTTACAATATTTTGCCAGGTAATTGCGTAGAATTTCCCTGCTGCTGCTCTCGTCCTCAATAATAACTGCCTTTAGTATCATACCACCTTCCTTATAGTTAAGATTACTTGGGTGCCTTTAGCATCTTTGTTCAGGTCCTTCACGGAAACCGATACTTTATCTTTATACATAGTATTGAGAATAGCGATCCGTTTTTTAATATTTCCCATCCCCTTAGAATTTTGGGCTTTCTGATTTCTTGTCTTTAATTCCTTTGACTTTTTTCTGCCTATCCCATTGTCGGTAACACGAATTTGAATTACATCTGTTTCTTCCTGTACTATTTCAATATTTAAGAATCCCTTTTCTTCCTTATATCTAAGTCCGTGCCAAATGGCGTTTTCTATATATGGCTGAAGCAACATTGGGGGGATTTGAAAAGCCTCAATGTCAATTTGTTCATCCAACTTTATGGTATAATCAAACTTCTCCGGAAAACGTGAATGTTCTAATTTTACGTAAAGTTCTATTAGCTCCAATTCCCTTGACAGTGAAATAAAATCTTCCTCAGAGTTTTCAAGAACAGCTCTCATTAAAGTTGAGAATTCGCTTAAATAACGGTTAGCGCTGCGTTCGTCATTTTTAGCAATGTAATTATTTACAGAATTCAGGGCGTTAAAGATAAAGTGTGGATTCATTTGGGAGCGCAATGACTTTAAGGCTAATAAATTATTAGCTATCTGCTGTTGCCTGTTACTCCTGTAAAAAAAGTAGGCAGCCAGAGCGGTGAGCAACATTCCCACTACCAGAGAATAAATTATCCATTTTTGCCTTCTATTACTTTCCAGGGCCAGTTGTTGTTCCGTTAAAGCCAGATCGTATTTGCTCTGTGAAAGTTCCCTCTCTTTTTCCAGGCCAGTAATTCTACCCTGACTGGCAGCAATTTCTCTGCTAAATTTCGTGGCCTGAGAAATCTCCTGTTCTTTTCGAAGATAAAGTGTATCTACTATTGCAACATACCTTTGATAGGTTTCAAAGGCTTTTGAAAAATCACCTTTGTCCCTGTATACCTCAGAAAGTTTACGTGTAGCATCTTTTTGAACAACCAGGTCGTCTTCACTATCCGCTTCTTTTATGCTCTCTTCCAAATAGGGTATGGCTTCATCATATTTATCCTGCGCAGCATAGGCATTGGCTATTTTGTAATTAATACTTTGTGCAGTAATAGAATCTGCTTCAATAGGAGCTCCGGCTGATTTTGAAGCAGCCCTGGGCAGTGACTGTAATTCATTCAGGCTCTTCTTCCTCAACTTAATTTCATCGTCATACTGATTTTTCTTATTGTAGAAATCTGCAACTTTTTCTTTTTCCTGAATAGCTCTTTGGGGAGCCTGCTGACTAGAAAGTTCCAATGAATTGCCGTAATAACTTTCGGCTTCTTCCATTCTGTTATCCTGGGCATAGGCATCCGCGATTTTAGAATTTAAATCGGGAATTTTTGGGCTAACCTGATTTTTATTAGCCACTTTTAAACCTTCCTCATAATAGGCTATTGCTTTTTGGGTTTCACCAAATCCCTTATAAACATCCCCTAATGATTCATATAACTCTATTTTTTGATAGGGCACCAAGCCTTTCACTTCCTCAAGAGGATGCAGTACCTCCGCAGCATTTTTATAATCCCTTGATGAAATGTAAGCCTTCCCCAGTAATAAAGAAGTCCTGGAGGTTTTATAGGCCTCCTGGGCGTCCTTAAAATTAGATATAGCAAGATCGGTTTGCTTATGATATTGATATACCTCACCCAAATTTGTCAGCGCCAAAGCGAGTTCCATTTTATCAGGGTTTTTGCCAAGACTACCAATTGCCTGTGCAATGAAATCAATGCTTTTAGCAATATCTGCTTTCTTGTAAAAGTTCGCGGAATCTAAATAAACCTGATAGGTATTTTCATCTGTATCTTCAGTCCTCTTTTGAGGCTGAGAAAAGCCTGCAAAAAGGACAAGACAAAAAACCAAAAACAGGTATCTATTCTTTTGCATGATTTGCATTTATAAGGATAAACTTACTTGATTTATACGGTATTAAAAAATACGCTTATTTCAAATCCAGGCCAGTTTGGCCCTAAATAATTGACTTTACGCATTCATTGTACCATTTCACTCAATAAGGGGTTCATTTCGCTCATTCCTTATTTTTTGTGAAAAAGTTCAGGACTACTTTTAGTGAATAATTATCATTAAAAAATTAATATTATGAAAAAGTTAAAACACATTATTGGTCTTATACTTATAAGTCTGACTCTTGGAACGGCATTCGGTTATGCCCCACTAAGCAAGGAGGAATTAATTAACTCCGAGAAGGAAAAAATTTTTATTGACAAAAAGGACAAAGACAACAACACTGTAAAAATCGCATTACTGTTAGATACAAGCAACAGTATGGATGGTTTAATTAATCAGGCCAAAGCTCAGCTATGGGATATTGTGAATCAGTTCTCTTATGCAAGATGTGGGAATGGACACCGGCCTAATCTACAGATTGCGCTTTACCAGTACGGAAATGATGGACTATCTTCAAGGGAAGGTTATATTCAACAGGTTATCGGATTCAGTAGTGATCTGGATGAGATTTCTGAAAAGCTTTTTTCCCTTAGCACAAATGGAGGGGAAGAATACTGCGGAGAAGTTATTCAAACTTCATTGCGTCAGTTAGACTGGGGAAAGAATCCTGATAATTTAAAAATGATTTTTATCGCAGGAAACGAACCTTTTACTCAGGGAAAACTTAATTACAGAGACGCTGTGACCAATGCCCGAGAAAAAGATATCGTTGTAAATACTATATTTTGTGGTAACTATCAGCAAGGCATTAACACAGATTGGAAAAAGGGTGCTACCCTAACCGGGGGAGAGTATATGGCGATAGATCATAATAAACATATTGTTCATATAGATACTCCTTATGACGATGTTATCATTAAACTAAATTCAAAATTGAACAGTACCTATATATCTTATGGCGCCATGGGAAGTGCAAAACTGGAATTACAATCAAGACAGGATGACAATGCTATGGAATTGGAAGAAGCCGTAGCCGTTAAGCGGGCAGTTAGTAAAAGTTCGGGCATGTATAAAAATTCGACATGGGATTTGATAGATGCAGCTGAAGATGATGAGTTTGATGTGTCAGCAGTAAAAAAGGAGGAATTGCCTAAAGAACTAAGAGATAAATCGAAGGCAGAACTGAATGCCTTTATAGGTGAGAAAAAGGCTGAAAGAAAAAGGATCCAAAAGGAAATACAACAACTTAATGCCAGGCGGGAGAGCTATATTAACAAACATGCCCAACAGGAAAAGGGAGAGCTTGAAGATGCGATGTTAAAAGCTATAAAAAGACAGGCTGCCGTAAAAAAGTTCAAATGGGAATAAACTAAAGTTATAATTTGTATTAAAAGTGGGTTTAGCATAATAACTTGTTAGGCCCGTTTTTAATTTGCGCTTGGACAGAAACAGTCGTATCTGTTTTCCCTAGTAGGTCCAAAGTCATAACCCAGGGTAATCTGATGAAACCCTCCATTATCTAATCTAATATCTCCGGATTGGTAAGAATAGTTATAGGAGAACATAAATCTGTTATAATTAATGCCTACGATTGGCGTAAACAACTGAAGTCTCTGTTCTCCAAAAGTACCATCAACCTGGAATTGGGCACCATCAAAACTCCTTCTGTAAGAGAGCCCTGCCCAAATCATACCGAAGCTTAATTCTCTATAAACCTTGGCATTGATGTCCACGGTTTTCTCTTCAGTAAAATCTGTTAATTGAAAAAGAACAGAAGGTTCAATCTTCCACAAGCTTTTCCCAAATACATAGCCGGCATTAATTAAATACCTTCTTAAATTATCAAATTCAATAGCTGTATAAAGGTCTCGTCCTGTCCCCAAAAGATTTAAAACTGCGAAATTTGCATAGAATTCCATATAGTTATAGGACATCCCTAAATCTATATTAAAATACCCAACGCTATTTTTTCCACCAGTTATAATAGGATCAGGAATAACAGACCTGAATTCTGTTTCATCAAGGCTACTTTGAATAAAACCTGCACTCAATCCGAATGACAACTGGTTTAATATCCTGATTTCTGGCCCTAATTGCAAATGATGTGCATAAGTTAGCTTTGCACCCGTTTGAGAGTGATAGCCATTGGCATCATTAAAAATGATTACCCCTACCCCACTAGAACTCTCCGGAATCCTGTAATTTGCACTAAGTGTCTGTAAACTTGGAGCCTCATCAACACTAAACCATTGTTTTCTGGCCGTGAGTCTTATTTTACCACCATCGCTGATTCCTGCCATAGAGGGGAATACCAAATAGTAATTGTCTGCTAAATAATCAAAATACACAGGAATACCCTCCTGCGCGGTCATAGTGCTGGAAAAAGCCACATATGTAAACAAAATGAACAGGAGTTTCTTCATCTAAGAATAGGGCGTGTTTAATGCAGTTTCTTTCAAATATAAAGTATAACGGATGAAATACAACATTATTATATATGCGAAGGAAGGGAAAATGGTTGTATTTTTGCTGAAAACAAATACGATGAAAGAATACGTTATTACGGTAGTAGAAACAAACAACCCGGCCATTTTAAAATTTGAGACTAATCATTTTCTAACAAATGGGAGTAATTTCGAATTCAAGAATATAGATGATGCCAAAAATTCCCCGCTGGCTCAGCAATTATTTTATCTTCCATTTATAAAAACAGTATATATTTCGGGGAATTTCATAGCTCTGGAACGCTTTGATATAGTAGATTGGCCTTCGGTTAAAGACGAGGTAGCACAACAGCTTGTTGAATATTTAAATGCCGGGGAACCTATTGTAAATGTAGAGAATGATAACAAGAAAGTGGCTGTTACCATCTACGCAGAAATTACCCCAAATCCGGCCGTATTGAAATTCGTAGCAAACAGAAAAATAGTTCCTGCGATGTTCGAATTTAAAAATCTTGATGAAGCAAAAGGTTCTGACCTGGCCAAAAAGTTATTTCACCTGCCTTATGTTAAAGAGGTTTTTATGGATGAAAACTATGTTTCCATTACAAAATACGAGGTCGCCAGCTGGGATGAAATTACTATGGAACTCCGTGAATTGATCCGGAATTTTATTACCGATGGCAATGAAGTTGTTTCCAGTGAAGAAATTGCCGTTAAATCTGTATCCAAGACTAATCCACAATCAGAGAACGAATCATTGGATGATACTTCACAGGAGATTATTAATATTCTTGAAGAATACGTAAAACCTGCCGTTGCCAGTGATGGCGGAAATATACTATTTCAGTCCTATGAGAAAGAGAGTAAAACAGTAAATGTTATTCTCCAGGGTGCCTGTAGCGGCTGTCCTTCTTCCACTTATACACTGAAAAATGGCATAGAAACAATGCTGAAAAATATGCTGGGAGATAAGGTATCTGAAGTGGTCGCCATAAATGGATAATTTCAGCTGTAGTTGTTGTTCCTTAGCTTTTTATTTGCTACCTTAACATAAAACCAAAAAGAAGTATTATGTCAGTTTTAAAAGTTATTGAAGTATTGGCAAATTCCAATGAAAGTTGGGAGGATGCTACAAAAAAAGCGGTTGCTCATGCGTCAAAATCGGTCAATAACATACGTTCCGCATATGTAAATGAACAAAGTGTTACAGTGAAAGATGGTAAAATTGATGACTATCGTGTTAATGTTAAAATCACTTTTGAAGTTAATTAAGCAATCTTAAAAAAATCAAAAGCGCCTATATGGCGCTTTTTTTATGCTCTCTAATTAGTAGTAACTTTGTGTATGTCTAAATTTAAATGCACTATCCTTTTACTCTTAATTACCTTAAATGGTTGCTCTCAAAAAAAACAAACCATGTCATACAAACATACCAATGCCTTAATAAATGAAAGCAGCCCTTATCTTTTGCAACATGCTCATAATCCGGTAAACTGGGAACCCTGGAGCCTAGCTGCCCTTGAAAAAGCCAAAAATGAAAATAAATTAGTGCTTATAAGCATTGGTTATGCAGCCTGTCACTGGTGCCATGTTATGGAAAAAGAATGCTTCGAGGATGAAGAAGTGGCAAATTTGATGAACGAAAATTATATCAACATAAAAATAGACAGGGAAGAGCGTCCGGATATTGATCATCTCTATATGGATGCGGTTCAAATGATGACAGGAAGAGGTGGATGGCCATTAAATGTAGTTACCTTGCCAGACGGGCGTCCATTTTGGGGAGCGACATATGTAAAGAAAGATGATTGGATGAAGGTTTTAAAGGAACTCACAAGGCTTTACCAGGAACAACCCGATAAAATAAATGGCTATGCAAAAGATCTGGCCGAAGGAATTAAAGCAATTAATCTTATTGAAGTTGGTGCCAATTCCCAGATTTTAGATGAAGATCAATTAGATGATTCGGTTAAAAAGTGGTCTCGTTATTTTGATCATAATTATGGGGGTTACAACCGGGCTCCTAAATTTATGATGCCCGGTAACCTGGATTTTTTATTGCATTACGGAATTGCCAGAAAAAATAATGATCTCCTTGAGTACGTTAATTTAACCCTGACCAAAATGGCATATGGAGGAGTTTTCGATCATCTGGAGGGTGGATTTTCAAGATACTCCGTGGATGCCAAATGGCATGTCCCCCATTTTGAAAAAATGTTATATGACAATGGCCAATTAATAAGCTTATATTCCAAGGCGTACGCCGTAACCAAAAACCCGCTTTATAAGAAAGTGGTCGAAGAAACTGTTGCATTTGTAACCTCGGAACTTATGGATAGTACCAATGCCTTCTATGCATCGCTGGATGCTGATAGCCTTGATGAAACCGGGGAATTGGAAGAGGGTGCATTTTACGTTTGGCAGAAAGCAGAATTACAAACCCTTCTTGTTGATAAATTTGAGCTTTTCAAAGACTATTACAACATAAACGACTTTGGCCATTGGGAGCATGGTAACTATGTATTAATAAGGGATAAATCGGACGAGGCAATAGCCAAAAAGCACAAACTTTCTGTTTCGGAATTGAACGAAGTGATTGCAGAATGTAAAGAAATCTTAAAAAAGGTCAGGGAAAAAAGAAATCGCCCCAGATTAGATGATAAAATCCTTTGTTCCTGGAATGGATTAATGCTAAAGGGATTGACAGACGCATACAGGTATATCAAAAATGATAATTATCTGGAACTGGCTTTAAAAAATGCCGCATTTATTAAGGAAACCTTTATAAAAAAAGATTATAGCCTTTACCATAATCATAAAAACGGTAAAAGCACTATCAATGGGTATCTGGAAGATTATGCCTCGGTAATAGATTCGTATATAGGACTTTATGAAATTACTTTTGATGAAACCTGGCTAAATGAGGCAAAAAAATTATCTGATTATTGCATTGCTAATTTTACTGATGATAATAGTGGTTTGTTTTTCTTCACTCCCAAGCAAGATTCATTTATTATTAGAAGAACCATAGAAATGGCAGATAATGTCATTCCGTCATCAAACTCTATTATGGCTAAAAATCTATTTAAATTATCCCGGTTTTTTCCCGATGAGAATTATGAAAATATCGCACAACAAATGGTTATTAATCTGCAGCAAAGTTTTGAGAAAGATACGGCCAGTTATGCCAACTGGCTACACCTGGTATTGTATTTTCAAAAACCCTTTTATGAAATAAGTATAGTAGGGGAAGATTATATGAAAACAGCCGGTACAATGCAGAAATCCTATTTACCCAACGCTGTGTTTGCGGGTGCTAAAGAAGAGAGCGAGCTATCCTTAATTCAAAACAGATTTGTAGCAAATAGTACGCTTATTTACCTTTGTGAGCATGGTTCTTGCAAGTTGCCAACCACGGAAATTGGATATGTTTTAAATCAACTTAAATAAGATTACTAAATTCTATATCTTTTCATTGAATTTCTTAATAATATTGCATAAAAAATAGAACCTATGGAAGATTTATCTAATTACGATCAATACGTATCTATGGCTACTAATTGGTTTTGGGGTTTTGCTCCAACTTTTACCTTTGCTCTGATTATTTTAATAGTGGGTTTATGGTTAATAAGACTAATTAACCGTTTTGTACGAAAGTTTTTTGAAAAAGCAGATTATGACCTTGCTCTTGAGTCCTTTCTAATGCAGATAATAAGTGTAGGACTAAAGGTAACACTCTTTGTGGTTGTTGTTACACAGTTAGGAGTTAAATCTTCTTCCTTATTGGCTGTTTTGGGATCTGCCGGACTGGCAATTGGATTGGCACTTCAGGGCTCTCTGGCAAACTTTGCCGGCGGAATATTAATACTATTTTTCAAACCTTTTAAGGTAGGAGACTGGATTTCGGCACAGGGGGTAGATGGTACTGTAAAGGAAATCACCATATTCACTACAAAGTTAAATACCTTTGGAAATCAGCTGGCAATTATTCCTAATGCCCAACTCTCCAATAACAATATTATAAATTATAATGCTGAAAAAACGAGGAGAGATAAAATTGATGTGGGTATCAGTTATGGTTCAAATATTAAAGAAGCCAAAGACATTCTCTTACAAATATGCAAAGAACAGGCAACTATACTAAAAGAACCTGAGCCCCAGGTATTTGTCGGTGAATTAGCAGAAAGTTCTGTTAATCTTAGCCTGCGCTTTTGGGCTAAAAATGAGGACTTTTGGGCAGTTCATTTTTTTGTAATAGAAGAGCTTAAAAGTAGATTTGATGCAGCAAATATCGAAATTCCATTTCCACAAAGAGTGGTGCATAATCCGAAATAAATACGGCACCTTATTTGGTCAGTAATTATTTCTTGCCTTGTTGAATTATAAAATCCTTTAAATAGTCGGGTTCAAAATAAGCGATGTTTTCAAAGCTTTTCGCCTTGAACTCCCTATGGGATAATTCACACATTTCTTTGGCCGAAGGTACTATAGAATCTTCAAATACAAAATTCGAATGTTCCAATATTTTCTCACATTTTACTGCTCCACTTCCAATAATAAATACCGGCCCCTGATTGGCATATTGCTCAAATGAATCTGGTTTAACCTCCTCAACGCGGGTTTCCCTAATCTGTTCATACTTCGAATTAAACACCGCGGAATAAACCTCCATACGCCTAGCATCCAGAACAGGAATCACAACACCATCCTTTATTTTAAACTGAGAGGCCATACTTTCTAAAGTGGAGATCCCAATAAGAGGAAGGTCTAGTGCAAAACAAAGTCCTTTTGCCGCAGAAACACCTATCCGCAATCCCGTATAAGAACCCGGGCCTTTACTAACGGCTATGGCATCCAGATCAGCGGTAGAGAAGGTAGCCGCCTCGAGAGATTCCTCTATAAAGAAGTGTAAGTCTTCAGAATGGGAGTAGGACGCATTATTGTGCTCTTTTAGGGCAATCATGCGGCCATCTTTAGCAATGCTTTCAGAACAATTGGTGGTAGCCGTCTCAATATTTAAAATTATTGCCATAACTGTCGAACAAATATAAAAAGACCTGTTGGAGTTTAACAACTCAACAGGTCTAAACTAAAATTTATTTTTTCTTTAATCAATTACAATAGGAAGTCCAAAGTAGAATTCCAATACTTTTATTCTAAAAACGTAGTCATATTTGGTTCGTATCACTTCAGCTTCCGCATTGTCTACTCTGGACTGTGCCTGGCT
>CAZHWD010000018.1:0-1777 GCA_964536335.1 uncultured Eudoraea sp.
TCCGGGGTTCCCATCTCCCTTTCTAGCCAGGAATCCCCCAAGTTGAGCGATCCATAATGTAATTTGTTTCATACTTGGAGGGCGTTTCGGAATATTTTTATTGGAATTAAATTTTACGAATAATATCTTCCAATCAAATTCATTCAAAAATAACAGGGCTGAACTATCAGGAGTGGTCCTTGATACCAAAGTTACCCAAAAGACCCTCCATGCGACAATACTGAGAACAGCTAAAAAACGAATGAGTCGATCGGCATTTTCCAAGCGGCAATCTTCTGCCTTGAATCCTGACTTAATCACTTTAAAATAAACTTCTATTCTCCATCGAAGACAATACCACCTTATTTTTTCCATAGCTTCTTTAAAAGTAATAATGGGAATATTTGTGAGCAATATCCATTCAATTTTCGTGGAGTCTTTTGGTGGGTTTTTTTCTAAAACATGAATTGCATAAATGTCTAAAGAAAGATTTCCTTCTTTGGAACCTTTATAATTTTGAGGGGGAAGGACAGTTATTTTGCTAAACTTAACATCACATGTTGCTAAATGTTCCGGCTTGCAATCTTTCCTGGGAACTCTCACCTGAATTGTTCCTTTTGATTTTTGTTTTTTCATGAAACCCCAAAGCATTTCACCTGAAATATCAGAATGAATTGCAGTTTTATTTATTTTTCTATTATGAGAAGCACGAATTAATACATTGGTATTAATCCTATTAGCCAAAAGAAACATGTCATAAATATCTGCTTCTCGATCAGCTATGGTGACAATCTTCTTGTTTTGCCCCTTAAAATGAGATATCGTTTTTCTCATTGAATCCAACCAATGTATGCTTTCCTTTTTTTCAATGGGCAAAGCAATATTGTGAGATATTTTCTTTAGCTTTTTTTCCTCCAATGGGAGCTCTTTCCTGGAAAATATATTTTGATCTAATATTCCTAAAGGAAGTCCTTCCGGGGTTATCCCAAGTGTGGTATGCATACAGAGTCCCATGGTTAAAATTTCATCTTTATGTTTCCCCTTGAATCTTGACAACACTCCAAGCCCTTTCGTTTTTGGATGGTTTGAGAAATTGTAATAAGTCGTGTCCTGAATCGCTAATATGGTATTTTCCTGCTCGGCTCTTGCTTGGGTCATTTCAGCATGGGTCTGAATAATATCTTGATAGTTTACGGTATCGTTTTGAAAAAAACGGTATGCTGCTTTGGTTTCGCTCCAGTTACCGCAGGCTTTGTTAAGAGAACTTTCAGGAGATTCCAAAATCTGTTGACTAATTTTTACGAGCCTTTGATTTAATCTTTCATCCCCCAGGTCGACCATTTCAAATTCCTTTTCGGCCCATTTTTTAGAATCCATTTCCCCTCCTGTTTTGAAAGTATATCTTGACGTATATAATACTTCAAGTTACTATATATAAATGAACTCTAAGATTCAAGTCTTAAAACATAAATTATCAACCAAAGATTGGATTCTAAAAGGAACCTTATTGAAGCAATATAAACAATGTGGAAAGAGTAACTGCCGGTGCCATCAAGATAATAAATATTGGCATGGGCCTTATTGGATATGGACGCGAAAAGAAAAGGGCAAAACAATAACAAAAACTTTAAATCGAAATCAGATGCAGATCGTCAGAAAAGCGTTTAAAAATATGAAGGAGATCGATCAGTTAGTGGAAAAATGGAAACTATTATCATTACAGTACTTGGAAAAGATTAAATCAAAACAAGAATAATAATTTTCTTTTTACATTTATGGGTAATAGAAAGGATCTGTG
>CAZHWD010000019.1:0-5488 GCA_964536335.1 uncultured Eudoraea sp.
TTATCCGTTCCCAGGATTTTGGAAACTTCTCATTTTGATGAGTCTTCGCTTTCAACTGCCAAGGAACAAATGAATTTTTATCTCATTACAGGTTATGTTTTTGATATGAGTGCATTTTGGAAGTTTAAACCTGCATTGTTAATTAAAGCAGTACAGGGTGCGCCCTTGGGAGTAGATTTATCAGCTAATTTTATGTATAATGATAAACTCATCATGGGACTCGCATACAGATGGGATGCTGCGTTTAGTGCACTGGTGGGATTTCAGTTGTCGCCGTCATTTTTTATAGGGGTAGCGTATGACAGGGAAATTACCGAATTGGGACAGGCCGTTTTTAATGATGGTTCATTCGAAATTATTTTGAGATATGAATTTATTAAAATCAAAGGAAACTTAAAGTCTCCACGTTTCTTCTAGAATTATCTGGTCTTTAGTTACTCTCTTAATCAACTTTTTTGATACTCTTAACCCAGAATATTGCCTAAAGGTGCTACTTTTGCAAGATGGGAAATAAAAAAGAGGAAAATGTTGTTCTCGTAAATCAATTCGACGAAGAAATTGGTTTAATGCCAAAAATGGAGGCTCATGAAAAGGCTGTATTGCATAGAGCTTTTTCAGTTTTTATTATGAATAAAAATGGTGAAACTATGTTGCAGCAAAGGGCTCAGCACAAATATCATTCTCCCTTATTGTGGACCAATACCTGTTGTAGTCATCAACGTCAAGGTGAGACCAGTTTAGAGGCTGGTAAAAGGCGACTACAGGAAGAAATGGGTTTTAAAACAGATTTAAAGGAACTTTTCTGGTTTATTTATAAAGCACCTTTTGACAATGGTTTAACGGAACATGAGCTTGACCACGTGATGATTGGATATTATGAAGATCCACCAGTATTAAATACGGACGAAGTGGCAGATTGGAAATGGATGAGTCCGGCAAAAATTAAAAAGGATATTTCGGACAACCCGGAAACATACACGGTCTGGTTCAAAATAATATTTGAAAAGTTTTACGATCATCTTGTTCAAAGCCATCAGATAAAATGAAAGTAAAAGTAAGCCGTAAGGCACATTTTAATGCTGCGCACCGATTATACCGTGAAGATTGGGATGACAATAAGAATAATGCAGTTTTTGGCAAATGTAATAATCCCAATTATCATGGACATAACTATGAATTAGTAGTTAGCGTGACAGGGGAAATTGATCCGGAGACTGGTTTTGTTGTAGATATGAAAATTCTGAAGGATTTGATAAGGTCTGAGATAGAAGTTGCCCTGGACCATAAGAATTTAAATATTGAAGTTCCTGAGTTTAGAACATTAAATCCAACTGCAGAGAATATAGTTATTGTTATCTACAATAAATTGCGGCCTCATATAGATTCAAGCAAGGAGCTGGAAGTTATTCTGTATGAAACGCCTCGTAATTTTGTCACCTACAATGGATAAATCATGGGTCTGAAAGTTGGGCAACACATCCCGCAATTTGCGTTACCTGATCAGGACGGCAAGTTATTCAGCAGCAATGAGATAGTAGGCAAGAAACCCTTTGTAATTTTCTTTTATCCAAAGGATTATACCCCTGGTTGTACATTAGAAGTATGTTCTTTCAGAGACAGTTATGAGGAATTCACCGAACTTGGAGCGCAGGTCATCGGCATCAGTACCGATTCTGAGAATACACATCGTAGATTTGCATCTAAATATCGCTTACCGTTCAAACTTTTGGCAGATAAACATAAGGAAGTGCGGGGTTTGTTTAAAGTAGAGAACAAGTTGTTCAATTTACTTCCGGGCAGAGAAACTTATTTGGTAAGCAGGGAAGGCGTGATATTGATGGTATTTAATAGTGTTAATGCTTCCCGGCACATGAAAAAGGCATTAAAAGCGCTTAAAAAAGTGAAATCGAAATGAATTTATATCCACTTAAATTTTATCCCATACTTAAAGAACGTCTTTGGGGAGGTACAAAACTGGGTACATTATTGGGTAAAGAATTGGAAAGTGATCTCGTTGGAGAAAGTTGGGAATTATCTGGAGTAGCCGGAGATGTTTCAATTGTTGCCAATGGCTCTTTTACGGGAACACCCTTAACGGATTTAATTAATCGATATCCTGTAGAGATACTTGGGAAAAGTGTCTTGGAACGATTTGGAAAAGAGTTTCCCATCCTGATTAAATTCATTGATGCTCAAAAAGATCTTTCCATTCAGTTGCATCCTAATGATGAACTCGCAAGAAAACGACATAATTCCTTTGGCAAAACTGAAATGTGGTATGTAATGAATGCCGATAAAGATGCTGAGCTGATAATTGGATTTAAAGAAGATATTACTAAAGAAATATATGTGGAAAGCCTGAAGAATAATACATTAACCGACTTGTTGAATTTTGAAAAGGTAAGTGAAGGTGATACTTATTTTATAAGTGCAGGCAAAATCCACGCTATAGGAGCAGGGGTCTTAATAGCAGAAATACAGCAAACTTCTGACCAAACTTATAGGGTGTACGACTATAATCGAAAAGATGCTCTGGGAAACCTTAGGGAATTGCATACAGAATTATCCATTGACGCCATTGGTTATAATAAGCAAGACGACTTTAAAGTTAGTTATGAGCAAGAAACAAATGTTTCTAACACAATGGTAAATTGCCCCTATTTCAAAACCAACTTTATCAGTATAAATAAAAATATCCAGATAGATGTTTCTGACCGGGATTCCTTTACCATATTCATGTGTATTGATGGGGATGTTTTGATAGAGAACAATTTTGGATCAATCTTAATTAAAAAAGGCGAGACAGTTTTAGTACCGGCCATTACTGGCCATATTCTTCTGAGTTCTGAACGAGCCAAACTTCTGGAAATTACTATTTGAAAAAGTGTACTTTTACACAAAATTATTGAGCAATGGCAAATATTAGAGAATTAAAAAAAGATATTAATTACGTATTGGGAGATATTATTGAAGCAGTTTATATTGTAGAGGCTTCCAATGACAAGCAAGGTTCTAAAGAAGGGTCAGAGATTATTGATGGTGCTATTGCTACTTTTGATGATTTAATTTCAAAAGTGAATATAAAAAGTGTAGACAATAAAAAGGAACACCTAAAAAACGTACGTAAAGAACTTGAAGAAAAAGCCAGAGCGCTAGTAGATAAACTTAATAAATTGCCGTAGTTATTTACCTCTAGTATTATTTAGTTTTTTTGCTCTTGCAGATATTCTTGAAGACCCCTGCCATATTTACCCTTGGCTACTTCCCGACTTAGTGAATTATGAATTGAATCCAGATAGATAATATTTGCATCTGGCACTTCTTTTAAGGCTATATATGGGGCAACATGCGATTCTTTATTATTGAGGGCAAAATTTAAAGCAAAGAGATAACCTCTGCGCAAGTTCCTGTCACTTGCTTTTTGTAATGAATCCTGGGTTAAAGAATCTTTAGGGGTCTCAGGGTCATAAACTGCCCTCATAATTTCCAAATTCGCGGTGTTAAAACGTGACATGACTTTCCTGTATTCTTCTAGTTTCTTATGGTTTTCAGAACCTTGAATTTTAGCCTTGGTATCGAAAGTATTCCAATTGGTGTTAATAGTTATTGTACCAGGTTCGCCAAAGAAAGTAATCCTGTCATTTATATCATTATTGTCCTTTTTATTAAGGTATAAGTAAAAAATTTCAGGACTATCCAACTCAGTTTTAAACATAAAGTTACCATCACCTTCAATCTTAAGAGAATCTATTACAACAAGAGAAGTATCCGGTATATGTTGGAGATAAAGTGTGCCTTTTTTTAACCCTTTAACATTACCAGTAACTGTCATGGTATTTTCGGTATCCTTAGTTCCGCAAGAGGCTAATATGGCAAAGCTTAGTATTATTATTACGTTCCTCATAGTATTTTAATTCTGCCGCAAATATCATTAAAGTTTATTGGAAATTTAAACTTTTGAAGCAATTTCCATTAGTAGGCCACATATATAAGCACCGGCGGTACCCACAACATAACCCAGGACCGCCAGTAGAATACCAACAGAGGTTAACGAAGGATGAAACTCTGCGGCGACAATTGGTGCAGAAGCCGCTCCACCTACATTTGCCTGACTTCCCACAGCCAGGAAAAAGTAAGGAGCTTTGATAATTTTAGCCACAAGAATTAATAATCCCGCATGTATGGAAATCCATATTAGACCTACTGCAATTAAACCTGGTTTTTCTAAAAAGCTTCCTAAATCCATTTTCATACCAATGGTAGCCACCAGGATATAGATAAATAACCCCCCTATTTTACTTGCTCCGGCTCCTTCGTAATTTTTTGCCTTTGTGAAGGACAGGATTATACCAATGCTTGTAGCAAACACAACCATCCACAAAAATTCTGAACCCAGGGAAGAAAGGGCTTTTTGTTTATTCCGTATAACTTCAAAATTATCCTGTAAGAACTCCGAAAAATGGAAGCCGCTTAAATGAGCAATTCCAACTGCCGTAAATGCCAAACTCAACATAATTACATAGTCGTGCAGCGTTGTAACTCTGGTAATTTTTGCAGTATACTCAGTAACCTTAATTTTTAGGGTTTCAATAGAAGAAGTGTCTGCTTTCAACCACTTATCAATCCTATCAGACTTCCCAATCCCCAGAAGGATTATGGCCATCCAAATATTAGCTACTACAATATCTATTAAAACCATGTCCCCAAACTTTTTAGGGTTATAAGCAAATACTTCAAGCATAGCTGCCTGATTTGCCCCACCGCCAATCCAGCTTCCTGCAATGGTAGATAAACCTCTCCAGACTGCGTCAAAATCATTGCCTCCTACTGTTTCAGGGGAAAAGATTGAAACTATTAAGATGGCAATCGGACCACCCATAATAATACCGGCAGTTCCTGTCAGGAACATAATAAGAGCTTTGGAACCGAGATTTATTATGGCTTGTAGATCAATACTTAAGGTCATTAGTACCAGTGCCGCTGGCAGTAAATACCTACTGGCAATATAATACAGCTTTGAATTTTCTTCAGAGATGAGTCCCAAACTAGTTAAAACTGCAGGCAGAAGATAACACATTAACAGAGTTGGGACAATTTTATAGAATTTTTTCCAAAATCCGGTTTTGATGGAAGATGTATAAAACACAAATCCAAGACAGAGACATAACAAACCAAAAATTACGGTGTCCTCAGTTATTGGTAAATGGTTCATGGAAGCTTATTTAATTGTGAAAAGTCTTCAAATATAATGAAATTAGATGGGGCTATTCACTATAAAAATGTACCTAAATATTCAACCAATATGTTATTTTCAGAGTAATAGATCTGGTCTTTGGTGCAAAACCACCTACAAAATAATTATCATTATAAACCAGGAAAAGATCTGAAAGTGGTGCAAAGCGCCATTGTAATCTGGAATTAATACCAAAATTGTCTCTCTGATTGCTATATTGAATTAAAGTTGACCAGAAAATTGATTTGGTGAATG
>CAZHWD010000020.1:0-7991 GCA_964536335.1 uncultured Eudoraea sp.
GCTCGAATTCTGAAAATGGGTTGCTTACTTTTGACGGAAACGGTAAAAATAGTCTGACGGTTATGATGTCTACCGAAAATGAATCTTCACAATATTTACTTAGAGATCCAAGCACATCGTTCTATTATCCCTTTTATGACGCTAATACCGGCAAACTTTACTTTGCAGCTAACTTTCCTGATGGATATGGGGGAACAGACATTTATTATGTAGAAACCAATGAGGGAAAAATTATGTCATCACCCACAAATTTAGGGTCAAGAATTAATACCCCCGGCAATGAGGTCTCACCTTTTGTCTTTGAAAATAGTCTTTACTTTGCTTCTGATATCTTTTACGGGCTGGGAGGAATGGATATTTACAAGTCGGAAATGCAGGGTGATGAGATTTTCAGCATCCCTGTTAATTTAGGTTTAGGTCTTAATTCTGAGGAAGACGATTTTGGATTCATAATTAAAAACAATAAAACCGAGGGGCTTACAGGTTACTTTTCATCAAATAGGGCAGAAGGTAAAGGCATGGATGATATTTACGGATTTACGGTTGATGACAAACCGGGCCTGAGAACTTTGGTAATTAAAGGACAAGTAAATAATCCCAATTCTTCTGAGGGAATTTCTAAGGCGGCAGTTAAAATATACGACACGGAACAAAGGCTAATCAAGGAAATTTACACGAAGGAAGATGGGACATACAGGTTGGAAATTCCATGGAGAGAATCGCTGATGCTTGAGGTTTCTAAAGAGCGATACTCTTCACAAATCCGGTCTTTTGATAAAGCTGCAATCGAAAGCCTTGAAGAGAATGGTTCCGTTAATCTGAATTTACTATTTCTGGATGATCTTGTTGAAGAAAAAGAGGATCAGACTGTAATCAAAATGAAGAAGTTTTATTTTGAAAAAGGTAATTACAAAATAACTCCTGAAATAGCTGTAGAGCTGGACAAAGCTACGATTGCCATAAAAAGTTTTCCTCAATTACAATTGCGAATAGAGTCTCATACAGATAGTCGTGGCGGAGGTGCCACAAATTTCAGATTATCACAAAGACGTGCAGACGCCATTAAAGACTACTTAGAGCAGCATGGTGTTTCAACTTCAAATATTTTGTATTCCATCGGTTATGGTGAGGATAGAATAATAAATTCTTGTAAGAGTGGGGTATTCTGCCTTGAACAGTTGCATAATGAGAATGAGAGACAATTAATAGTTGTCTTAAATTACGATCTCATATTTTAAGTTTACTTCTTTATTGATAATGGTCTTTTGCATACTATCGGCATTAGTTACATAAATTTATGTAACACCTCTAGTGGCATAACATCTCAATAGGCAAATCAAAATTTTTATCTTGCATATCCATTAATTATTGGGAATACTTATATTTAGACAAATAAATAGTTATATGAGTAGTAATTCTAAAGCTAAAGGGTATTGGAAAAAAAACCTGCAATACCTTTCAATTTTGTTAGGTATTTGGTTTTTGGTATCCTATGGTTTTGGAATTCTGTTCAAGGAAACCCTGGATACTATTCAATTAGGCGGGTTTAAACTTGGTTTTTGGTTCGCACAGCAGGGATCGATCTATGTCTTTGTTGTCCTGATATTTATATATGTCAGATTGATGAACCGCCTTGATAAGAAATACGGTTTCGACGAATAAATAAGACCAACCAAACTTATTCATTTTATGGATGTACAGACCTGGACATTAACCATTGTTGTCCTTACTTTTTTACTTTATATAGGAATTGCAATCTGGTCCAGAGCTAGTTCTACAAAAGATTTTTATGTTGCCGGGGGCCATGTTCCTGCCTTTGCTAACGGATTAGCTACCGCAGCAGATTGGATGTCGGCAGCATCTTTTCTTGGAATGGCCGGATTAATATCTTTTGACGGTTATGACGGTTCCGTATATTTAATGGGTTGGACCGGGGGATATGTACTACTTGCCCTTCTGCTGGCACCTTATCTCAGAAAATTTGGACAATTTACCGTACCCGACTTTATAGGCGATCGCTACTATTCCAATATAGCGCGTTCCGTTGCTGTTGTATGTGCCCTTATGGTTTCATTTACCTATGTGGCAGGTCAAATGCGGGGGGTAGGACTTGTTTTTTCCAGATTTCTGGAAGTCCCTATAAATACAGGGGTTATTATTGGGATGATCATTGTTTTGTTTTATGCCGTTTTAGGGGGTATGAAGGGAATTACCTATACACAAGTGGCGCAGTACTGTGTGTTGATTTTTGCTTTTATGGTTCCGGCTATTTTTATTTCTATTCAAATGACTGGTAATTCAATACCTCAATTAGGAATGGGTAGTAATGTAATTGGCGAAAGTGTTTCTCTATTAGACAAGTTAGACGGATTATCGACAGAACTTGGTTTTGATGAATACACTAAGGGCTCCAAGCCTATGATTGACGTATTTTTTATAACGGCAGCTTTAATGGTTGGTACTGCAGGCTTACCTCATGTCATTGTCAGGTTTTTTACGGTCCCTAAAGTCAAAGATGCCAGGAAATCTGCAGGTTATGCCCTGTTTTTTATAGCCATCTTGTATACGACGGCCCCTGCGATTGCAGTTTTTGCGAGAACAAATTTAATTGAGACAGTAAGCAATAAAAAATATACTTCGATGCCTGCATGGTTCTCGAAATGGGAATCCACTGGCCTGTTAAAATTTGATGATAAAAACTCTGATGGGATTATTCAGTATGTAGCGGACCCCACGATTAATGAACTAAAAGTAGATAAGGATATAATTGTTCTCGCGAACCCTGAGATCGCTAATTTGCCAAATTGGGTAATTGCATTGGTAGCAGCAGGAGGATTGGCAGCTGCACTTTCTACTGCGGCGGGTTTATTGTTGGTTATCTCCACTTCTATCTCACATGATCTAATTAAAAAACAGTTTAGTCCAAATATTTCGGATAAAAATGAATTGGTTATTGCAAGAATGTCTGCTGTAGTTGCTGTGTGTATTGCAGGTTATTTTGGGATTAATCCCCCAGATTTTGTTGCAGCTACGGTTGCCCTGGCATTTGGTTTAGCCGCTGCCTCCTTTTTTCCTGCTATAGTAATGGGTATTTTTTATAAAAAGATGAATAAAGAGGGTGCGGTGGCCGGTATGATCGCGGGTATGGTAGCCATGTTGTATTATATGCTAAAGTTTAAATTCGATATGTTTGGAGGTGGTTCATCGAAAGATTGGTGGTTTGGAATTTCTCCCGAAGGCTTTGGTACTGTAGCTATGTTGCTTAACTTTATGGTTTCCATAATTATCTCTTTATTTACACCCGATCCTCCAAATGAGGTGCAGGAAATTGTGGAGAATATTCGAATACCAAGTGGTGTTGAAGAAACAAATTCTCATTAAAATATAAATAGCATGAGTAATTATCACATTAAACATTTAGAGGAATATTTTCAGGTATACCGAAAGTCCGTTCAAAACCCCGAGGCTTTTTGGGAAGAAATAGCTGAAGAGCATTTTGTTTGGCGCTCAAAATGGGATAGGGTATTAAGTTGGGATTTTACAAAGCCTGAAATTAAATGGTTTGAGGGTGCAGAGCTTAACATAACGGAGAACTGTATTGATAGGCATCTGCCGACTAAACGCAATACAACTGCGATCATTTTTGAACCTAATGATCCTAAAGAAGAAGCACAGCATATCACTTATGGTCAATTGCATGAAAGTGTATGCAGGATGGCTAATGTGCTCAAGGAAAACGGAATAAAAAAAGGGGACCGGGTTTGTGTGTATTTACCAATGATACCCGAATTGGCTTATACTGTATTGGCCTGTGCCAGAGTTGGCGCGATACATTCTGTGGTTTTTGCCGGCTTTTCTTCAAATGCACTGGCCACAAGGATAAATGATTGTGATTGTAAAATGGTTATTACTTCTGATGGTTCCTATAGGGGAAATAAAATTATAGACCTGAAAGGGATCGTAGATGTGGCCCTGGAAGATTGTCCGCGGATAGAAAAGGTTTTGGTGGCTCAGCGCACAGGAGGAAAAGTAAAGATGAAGAAGAACCGGGATTTGTGGTTAAAACCATTATTGGATAATGCTTATGCCGATAGTGATGCGGAACGTATGAATTCTGAAGATCCTCTTTTTGTTCTTTATACATCAGGTTCAACAGGCAAGCCAAAAGGCATGGTACATACCTGTGCAGGCTATATGGTATATACAGCCTATACCTTTAAAAACATATTTCAATACAAGGATGGTGATGTATATTGGTGTACAGCAGATATTGGCTGGATTACCGGTCATTCCTATATTATTTATGGTCCCCTTGCAAACGGGGCAACTACGGTTATGTTTGAAGGTGTACCCTCATATCCGGATTACGGACGATTTTGGGAGGTGGTTGAAAAGCATAAAGTAAATCAGTTTTATACTGCCCCAACGGCAATAAGGGCATTGGCAAAAGAAAACCTGGATTATGTTGAAAAATATGATCTCTCTTCCCTTAAAGTTTTAGGATCTGTTGGTGAACCAATTAACGAAGAAGCCTGGCATTGGTATAATAACAATATAGGACGGGGCAAAAGTCCTATTGTAGACACCTGGTGGCAGACCGAGACCGGCGGAATTATGATCTCACCTATACCGTATGTTACCCCAACAACGCCAACATATGCAACCTTACCCTTTATAGGAATACAACCTGCACTCATGGACGAGGAAGGTCATGAAATTATGGGAATTCAGGTAGACGGACGATTGTGCATCAAGTTTCCATGGCCATCAATAGCCAGAACCATATGGGGAGATCATGACCGGTACAGGGATACTTATTTTACTGCCTATGAAAACAAATATTTTACAGGGGATGGTGCTCTGAGAGACGAAGTAGGATATTACAGAATAACTGGTCGGGTTGATGACGTGATAATTGTTTCTGGTCATAATCTGGGAACTGCACCAATTGAAGATGCTATAAACGAACATCAGGCTGTGGCTGAATCTGCCATTGTTGGTTTTCCACATGATATAAAAGGAAATGCGCTTTATGGTTTTGTAATTCTCAAGGAAACTGGGGAAGCCAGGGATAGAGAAAATCTTAAGAAAGAAATTAACCAGCAAATCACCGAACATATTGGACCAATTGCTAAATTAGACAAGATACAGTTTGTTCCGGGTTTACCTAAAACACGAAGTGGCAAGATCATGAGGCGTATTTTACGAAAAATCGCTTCTAAAGACACTGAAAACCTTGGAGATATTAGTACACTATTAAATCCGGAAGTAGTAAAAGAAGTTATGGATAACGCTTTATAATCTTTAGCGGATATCTTAGAAAAGTATCATCCAGCAATAATAAATCGCAAACAGCGAAAGGAATATTATGCCGGCGAAAGTCAGGACCTGTAACCCCTTACCGGGATGAAAATTGTTAGGAAGATCATGGCTCATTACGTTCTTTAGATTCATATAACCGACAATCGGAGCTAAAACAAAAGAAACAAAAGTTGCAAGTGCTACCAGGGTACCCATATTGGCGCCAAAGGCAGTAATTACAATAAAATTAACGAGTGCCAAAAGTACAACCCCTGTGGCGTAATACTTTCTCCCTGTAAAATCTTTGTTCTTTGGTGTAAGCAAACCAACTATGTCAATACTTACCCTTGATATAGCGTCATGGGCAGTCATGCAGGTACTAAACATGGTGGCGAAGGCAGCTACAGCTATAAAAATATATGCCCAGCTACCAATATGGGTAGTAAACAGCTGGACAACCTGATCAGCAAACGTGATGGCATTTCCGCTCAATTCCGTATTTGTGCCATAAAGGGTCATCCATCCGATGATTAAAAAGAAAATAGCAAGTACAGCGGTCATCAAATACCCGGAATTAAATTCCTGTAATGCCTCTTTTAAGGAAGGTTTGACTTTATTTAATTTATATTTTTCCAGACTCCAAAGGCTGATCCAACTCGAAGCTTCAACAGCTGTGGGCATCCAACCAATTAACCCAATTAAAAACAAGATCCCCACCTCATTAAATATTGGAGGCCTTACAAAACCGGAAACCGGTTCTACCTGCCCTTTATAAATCACTAAAAATGTAGTAACAAGTAATGCCACAAATAGAATAGAGATGACGAATTTTAAGGAGGTCTCCAGAAAGCGATAGCGGCCTATGATTAGCAGGGTACTAATAAATATAAATAAACCAAGGGCAACCATGGCAACTGAAAGCTTTTGAACATTAAACAGGTTAATAAACAAGCCGGCGGTAACTACATAAAGTGCCGCCAGGATCGTAAAGGTAGTTACCAGAGTTATAAAAGCATAAAGCCATAGATACGCCTTACCCCGATTTAGATATCCCTCTATCAGGGTTTTATTGGTAACATTAGTATATCGTATTCCAAATTCGAAAAATGGGTATTTTAAAATATTGGCCAGGATAATAGGTATTACCATAACCCAGCCGTATTGCGCACCTGCTTTGGTTGATAATACCAAATGCGATGTGCCTATTGCCATACTTGCAAACAACAGCCCGGGACCAAGGTTTTTAAGCAGCTTTTTGAACTTTGACATCTGTGGTTGGGTTAACTTTCAGTGACTAAAATAGTTTATTTTATACAATAAAGGCGGCGCTTATTTTATCTCTATTTTTTCACCATAAAACCGGGGTTGTGTATTTAAAAGTAGATCTATAAATACTTTTACCCTGGCAAAATATTCCCGAAACTGAACCTTAATACCTTGTTTCCCGGAAATCCCCTTGGCATTAAAACCTATTGCTTTTAGGCCTTTTTTCTCTGCGAGATAAATAGCTCGTTCATTGTGAAATTGTTGAGAGATTACTGTAACACTGTCAAGGCCAAAGATAAATTTTGCCCTTACCATAGAATCCAATGTTCGAAAACCTGCATAATCGAGATATATTTTATCAGTTGGTATCCCGCCTTCTACTAAGTCCTTTTTTATAGTAGTTGGTTCGTTATAGTAAATAGTTCCATTATCACCGCTTACTAAAACAAACTCTATTTTTCCAGCTTTATAAAGTGCAATGGTTGCGTCAATACGATGTGCGTAATACGGATTTATACCGCCCTCCACAAGCATTCTTGAAGTGCCTAGTACCAAGCCAACTTTATTTTTGGGCATACTTGACAGATCAGTAAAGGTTTTTCCTCTGGCTGAAATTTCAATGGTAAAATTGGAAATCACCACTACAAGAATTGATAAGAGCAGCGTAATGGCTACTAAAAAACGATATTTCTTTTTAATCGATATTTTCATTTCAATTTTAAAGGTAAGGAAACGGCCGCTATCTTTTTGGGCATATGGACAAAAACAAAAAAATCAACTTCAACCTAAAAAATTGAACTTTGTATTATCGATTAGTTAATTTTAATGCCGTAATCATTACCAATTGGTTAACATTTTGGTAATCAATTCCTGAGTATTAGGATTTTTACGTAATTCGCATAAATAAATTCAATTATGACATTATTTATAGACATGGATGAGGTAATAGCCGATACCTATCGGGCACATATTTCTCTTTATAATAAAGAATTCGGAGAAAACTTGAGCGAGGAAGATTGCATTGGAGGTGAAGTGTGGCAAAGTGTCCCTGAAGATCGCAGAAGCAGGATTCACAGGCACTGCCATGAAGTAGGCTTTTTTCGGGCCCTGCCTCCTATAGAGGGAAGTAAAGAAGTGATTAAGGAGTTATCCAAAGTTTACGACGTTTTTATTGCTTCGGCGGCCATGCAATTTCCAAATTCATTAATTGAGAAGCACTATTGGTTAGATGAGCATTTTCCTTTTATAGATTGGAAACGCCGCATATTATGCGGGGATAAGCACATTCTTAGGGGAGATATACTTATTGATGACCGGAAATACAACCTCGAAAACTTTGATGGCAGATCTATTATGTTTAGCTCACCCCATAATATACATACAAATGGGTTTGAACGGGTTAATAGCTGGCAGGAGGTAGCCGA
>CAZHWD010000021.1:0-2155 GCA_964536335.1 uncultured Eudoraea sp.
ATGGATATCTCGGAGGGAAAACGCCAAAAGCTTATACGCGATCTCTATAGAAATAAGGATTCCAAACGCCTTAACAAAATTCTACTGGCAAATAACAAGTTTGAGGAATTAGAGGACTAACTTAAATGAAAATCGGTACCTTTTACGCTCTGGTTTTATTCTTTACAATACTGTTGTCTTGCAATGAAACAGTTAAAAAAGAAATAAAGAAAGTTCATTATATTGATTCCCCGGCCTTAGAAAATAGTTCTTTACCTAATTTATTTTCTTCCAATGAAAAGATCCTGATGTCATGGGTGGAAACCAGGGAGGATACCTTGGCGATCTTGTACTATGCCGAACTCAAAAATGGAAAATGGCTGGCCCCAAACGAAATCTCAAAGGGTAATGACTGGTTTGTGAATTGGGCCGATTTCCCAATGATTGTGGAAAATAAGGGCCAATTATTGTCTCATGTACTAAAAAAATCTTCTCCTGATACTTATTCTTATGATATAAAACTCAATGTACTTCCCAAGGATTCCACAAATTGGGTCACAGATCTGCCCTTGCATACCGATGGAACGCCAACGGAACACGGATTTGTAACCGCCTTACCCTACATGGACGACTCCTTTTTTATAACCTGGCTGGATGGCCGCAATACCATAGAAGATGAGGATGGGTCACGGGGAGCCATGACCATACGTGCCGCACTAGTTTCCGCCATGGGGAAAGTTAGTAAAGATACGGTCCTGGATGCACGAACTTGCGATTGCTGTCAGACCACCGCCGCAATCACCTCCAACGGACCCGTAGTAATCTATAGAGACCGTTCTAAGGAAGAAATAAGGGATATAAGCATAGTTAGACTTATAGAGGGCAAATGGACCGCTCCTACAAGCATATATAATGATAACTGGCAGATAAAAGGCTGTCCCGTAAACGGACCAAAAGTGGCCAGTTTGGGTAATAACCTGGCAGTAGCATGGTTTACTGCTGCCGTGGAGCAACCAAAGGTGAATCTGGTATTTTCATACGATGGAGGAGAACATTTTGACCCCCCAATACAGGTAGATGAGGCCGATGCAATTGGAAGGGTAGATGTATTATTGCTAGAAAAAGGAACCGCTATTGTAAGTTGGATGCAAATTGAAGAGAAAGGTGCAGTATTCAAAGCCGTAAAAGTAGATAGCTTCGGAAATAGGCAAGAACCAATATTAATTGCGAAGCTGGAAGGATCTCGCGATACTGGTTTCCCACAAATGGAATTGGTTGGGGATAAGATCTATTTTGCCTGGACCCATGTATCGGAATCTGAGAGCATGGTAAAAACGGCCTATGTTAGTGTCGACCAATTCTAGCGGCCTTTGTTGAATCAGCATTATAGAATTTAAGGCTAGGGCAGAACCACATCACCTAACTTTGTTCTTCTGGTTAAAAAACGTCTTATGGATTTAAAGAAGGCCATTTATCTTATGCTGCTGAGTACGCTGGCCTTTACGGCCATGAATGGACTTTTAAAACTCCTTACTTCATATAGCGCCTATCAGATGGTTTTCTTCAGATCTCTCGGCTCACTTTTCTTTACTTTTGGATTTTTACTCAGCAGGGGTATTCCAGTTTTAGGAACGCATCGTAAATTATTAGTATTAAGAGGGTTAGTAGGCTCTACTTCAATGGTTTTATTTTTTATGGCCCTTCATTATATACCATTGGGTTCTGCTGTTGGGTTGCGCTATATAGCACCTATTTTTGCTGCTATTTTTGCCATTTTGTTGCTCAGGGAAAATGTGAAACCTATACAATGGTTATTTTTTTTAATCTCTTTTTTAGGGGTATTGGTGTTAAAAGGTCTGGACGGGAATATTCCACTTATTGGTTTGGCCTTGGTACTCATATCCTCAGTTTTTAGTGGTCTCGTATACATAATTATTCGCAAAATAGGCAGCAGGGAGCATCCGGTGGTTATTGTAAACTATTTTATGTGTATTGCTACAATCATTGGTGGAGTGGGAGCCATTTTTAATTGGAAAACTCCGGTGGGAATAGATTGGTTCTTATTAGCCAGCCTTGGTGTTTTTGGCTATTTTGGGCAGTTATTCATGACCAAAGCATTTCAAATGGGAGAAACCAATGCTATAGCACCATTAAAATATTTAGAAGTGTTCTTTGC
>CAZHWD010000022.1:0-4734 GCA_964536335.1 uncultured Eudoraea sp.
CACCCCGGCTTCATCACCCAGCTCAAGAATAGCATTATACCTTTCTGAATAATCATCAAATTTGTTCCTATCCAAAGATTCTATCCCCTGTACTGGTGCTGCAATGTATTTTCCCCCTAAGCTAGCGGTAATAGCCATTTCTTCTCTTAGCTGATCTAATGCTTTTTTTCTTTCTTCCGGATCATCACTACACCATTTGGAAAAGCCTATTATATTTTCCAGGATTAGCCCCCTGTCTTCCAATTTTCTTTTTAATTGTTCACCTGTACCTCCTTTTTCCAGATATGCTTTTATGTCGCGCATCCACAATTCAACTCCGTCAAATCCTGCATCGGCCACCATGTCAATTTGCACATCAACATCCAATTTATAATGTAATAATGTAGAGGTATTCAAACTAATTCTTATTGGTAGTTTCTTCTTTAATACAGTGTTTTCAAAGTATGGTAGATCCTGCTTACTTGATTTAAAGGCATATCCACCCAATGCTGCTAACGAAATCTTAAGACTTGTTGCTATGGCTTTTCTTCTTGAAATTTTATTGTTCATTCATCAACTGGTTAATAAGTTATCGACAGACTATTTGATTAGGCCGATAAAGAAGTTAAGAATTAATGAGCATATTTGGGAAGGGTTAACTAGAATGTCGATTAAGATAACCAATTTATACTTAAACAGAAATTATAAATGTTCTGTCAGGAAGATTTGGAAATCTTTTTATTTATAAAATAAGTAAGCACGCCTATGGTCAGGATTAGCAGTCCAATAATACTTTCCAAAGTTTTATCTGTTATCAGATAAACAAATATCCAAACACTAAACAGGATAAAGATGACAGGCAGCAAAGGATAAAAGGGGGACTTAAAGTGCGGCGATGCGGGCTCTTTTTTTCGCAGCACAAACACCCCGGCAACGGTAAGGGCTGCGCTTAGCTGTAAAATAAATCCACAGTAAAGCAGTACACTTTCAAAGGTGCCGGTGAGTACATAGGCTATACTTAATATTGCCTGTAACCAAACTGCAGCCACCGGAAGGTTGTTCTTGTTCTTCCTTTGTAAAAATCGCCAAATCTTAAAATCCTTACTCATAGCATGCGATACTCGTGGTCCCACCCAGATCATTGCACTAATGCTGGAGATTAAAAAGAAAGAAATTAGAATATTAATGGTCTTGGCACCCTTGCTGCCGAAAATATTGGATGCGTAGACATGTCCAATATCCAGTTGCCCTTGCAGTTCTGCCAACGTCCCGTGCTTTAAGAAGACCAGTTGCATGAACACGTATAATAGAGTTACAAGAAGAGTACCCCGTACAAGTGCTTTAGGAAGATTAACCCTGGGCTTGTCTATCTCTTCAATTATATAAGAGGCGGCGTTCCAACCGGTATAAGAATAACTCACATATACAAAAGCTATGGCAAATGAAGGAGTTAAAATCTCCATTGTCCATGAATTGGAAAAGTCAAGTGCGGAATCACTTTGGGCATAGTAAAGCCCAATAAGAATTAGGAAGAGGATCAAAAGTACCTTGAACCAACTGGCATAGGATTGAAATTTGCTGCTCACATTAAGGCTGAAAGAGTGTATGAGCGATATTGTGACAATAGCAGATATGGCTAAAAAAGTGTTGTTGACCTGCAGGACGTTTCCTAAATATGCCCCCAAAGCCATAGCGGCCAGGGCCACCGGGGCTGCAAATCCCACAGTCAGTGAAACCCAGCCCGAAAGATATCCCGCGAGTGGATGAAATAATTTAGAAAGAAATATATACTCACCGCCAGATTTATTAATTGCACTTCCTATCTCAGCATAACAAAAGGCTCCGGCAATTGCCATGACACCTCCCAGTGACCAAAGCAACAGAATAGACCATGAATTGGTTACGTCCTGAAGTTGGAACCCCAGACTTGTAAATACTCCTGTGCCAATCATATTGGCAACCACCAGTGCCGCACCTACTTTCCAGCCAATCTTGTTCTTAGTTTTACTCAGCTTTTATGGTTTTAAACTTTAATTCTAATAATTTATATTGAGATGATGACATTATTGAATATAAAAAACCCCTTTCACATGAAGGGGTTTAAATTTAAACTCATGTTTTACCATTTACCGAGACGAACACGGGTACTGGATCTAATCAATTTGACATCCCCCCTTGATTCCCGGGATTCCTGCCATGCCTTTTGAAAGGCCTTTTTGTTTTCCTCCGGCACCAATTTAGACACACCTCCTATAGCCGCTTTAAAATCTTTAAATCCGGTAACTATAAAGTGTGTTTCTCCCTCCGGAGAATGGCCAGAATTAATTTGTCCTAAAAATATCAATCTTCCCTTGGGATTATGTTTTGAATTGAATTCTTTAAAAGAAGCAGTATAAGCCGCCGGGTCAGAAACATGGCTTAAAAACAACCGCCTGACCGGGTATTCTTCATTTTCATCTCCATAGCTTGCAATGCCATTGCCCATAGCAGAACTAAATCCTTTTTCAATATGTTGGTTCAGCCTTGTTAAAAATAAGGCCCATGCGTCACTTGGCCCGGACGAATATTGCGCGCCTAATGCATCAAAAGAACCGGAAAAAACAATTGAATGAGTGAAATTATTCTCACTATCGTTAAAGTGGTTTTCCCAAAGACTCACCGTAACCCCTTCCTGTTTGTGTGCCTTAAAATAATCGTCTGTAAGTTTTATTACAGTTGCCTCATTTTGAGGTTCAACAATAAAATTGTAACTGGTCCAATAGTTTTCTTGCGAACTTAGTTGAATTGCAAAAAGAAATGATAAAAAAATAAAAAGTTTTTTCATTTTAAGTGGTTTTATGGTTAATTATAAAAAGGTAGTTAAATAAATCATTTTTACAGCATAAAACTTTATAAATCATGGAGATACGCACATATAAAGATGGTAGGTGTTAAACTTCTATCGTTTATATCCACAAAATATTAAAAGAGAGCCTTTTTTAATCCGGGAATAAAAAACCCCTTCAACTAAGGGGTTTTTGCTATAATAGAAATCTTTTACCATTTGCCTAAAAGGATCCTTGTACCGCTCCGGATCATGTTTACACCTCCATTAGTTTCACCAAATTCTTTCCAGGCTTTCCGGCGGGCTTCAACCTGTTCCGGGGAAAGAAGACCATCCATGCCTGCCATTGCAGATTTAAAATCTTTATAACCCTGAATTACCATATGGGTCTCCCTATCAGGAGAACGCCCCGAAGTGATACTCCCTAATACCGTAAGTCTGACATCCGAACTAAATTTTGAAAAGTATTTTTTCCGGGCAGTAAGAAAGGTGTCAGTATCATCAACATGAAGATAGATATAATTTTGTATTGGATATACCGCATCCAAAGCGCCATAAGTGGAAATTATGGTTCCCATGGAAGAACTAAAAGAATCTTCGATAAGTTGGTTTACACGGGTTAAAAATAAATCCCATGAATCACTTTGAGCCCCGGAATATTGATTGCCCATAGCATCTAAAGAACCAGAAAACCCTATAGAATGTGAGTAATTATTACCACTGTCATTAAAGTGGTTTTCAAAAAAACGAACAGTAACACCATCCTGCTTATGTTCTTTAAAATAATCTTCTACAAGTTTTAATACTGCCGCCTCATTTTGCGGTTCAACACTAAAATTATAGTAGGTCCAGTAGGATTCCTGCGCATTAATTGAAAAGGCTACAAAGAATAGTAAACAAAAAACTAATTTTTTCATTTCATTATGGTTTAGGTTAATAAATTAAGTTCGAGAGGAACCGAACAAGTATATCGTTTTTCAACAAAGGATCATTGTAGAATGGGACGAAGGGCTGGTTTTATTGTCCGTATGGGCCTAATTTTTTATCCATGGAATTCCGATTTGGTCATTTAGTTGATTTTTTATACTCCAACTTCACCCTATTGAATGCTCCACGAATACTATTTTAGTCCAATCCAGATACTCCAATTTTCAGGTACAGGAATGTTCTTGTTTGTAGGCCTGAGTATTATTTGTTGGAACCAAACAGGTCTATTGAATTAATTCTTAAGTTTATAGGTCTTAAAAAAAATGATCATGAGCACACGCAGAGAATTTGTACAGAAAATAACTACCTCAGCAGTAGGACTACCAATTTTATGCAATTCAACCAATCTTTTTGCACACACTACCTCTCTCTATGACGGACCCGTTTTACGTGTTGCAATAATGGGGCTGGGGAGTTATGGTACACGGGTTGCAAAGGCAATGCAAAGTTGTAAGCGAGCTAAACTTGTTGGGTTAATTAGCGGGACACCCTCAAAAGTGACCAAATGGCAGGCGATGTATGACATTCCTGATAAAAATTGTTACAATTATGCAAATTTCGATCAGATAAAGGATAATCCCGATATTGATGCGGTTTACGTAATTACGCCAAACGGACTGCACTGTGAATTTACCAAACGGGTTGCCCTGGCCGGAAAACATGTCATTTGTGAAAAACCGATGGGGATCAACGCCAAGGAAGGACAGGAGATGGTAGACACCTGTAAGGCAGCCAAAGTTAAATTACTAATAGGATATCGCATGCATTTCGAGGCCAAAACCCTGGAGATTGTGCAAATGAGTAGGGCTGGTGATTTTGGTAAAATTATTTTCTTCCAGGGGCAATCTGGTTTTAGGATTGGCGATCCCAACCAATGGCGGTTGAATAAAAAGTTGTCAGGAGGAGGAGCTATGATGGATATTGGAATATATTCCATTAATGGG